>JAJZSC010000119.1 GCA_021849995.1 Bacillota bacterium
AATTTTATCTTTGTTCAATTGAGATATTACCAGTTTTACAATGCAATTCTTCCAATTGGTGGTGTTCCAATATTACATCTCATTGGTGGTGCTGGTGGAGGAATTTTGCTAATGAATTGGATGCAGCGCAACCATCTGTATAATATTGTACTCATATTCTTTTTTAGTGGATTATTAAGCTTATCAGCTTTAATTCATATATATTATGGAGCTATGGTTCATTCTACTAGCTTTACTCATCTTGAAGAATTTGTTCTTAATATCGCAGGTCTATCTGTCCTCGTATTGGTATCATTAGCCATAATAGGTGAGGAAAGAATTTATGAGGGAGATAAGATGCGATTTATAAAGTAACACAATAATATAGCTGTTACTCATTTTGGCCTGTTAGTTTAGCCTTGGCCGCCCATTCCTCCATTCGTCAGTAAATCAAATAATTGTGGGGGTAATTGCGACCGGGCGGCTGTCCAGGTTGTTGTTGCTGCCTGTTCTGTATCCTGTCGAGAATTAATTCCTAGGGCGGGAATTTTCCGGTTTCTAGCCCATCCCACAGGGTTTCCAGATCAATAGCATTAATCCGGAACAATTCACATGTAGTAGGTACGGCCGGAAGCCATTTCGCTGCCCTCCTTTACCTGTACGTAAATTCAGGGGAGTATTCTTCGTAATCTTCGCCTTCAACCATATTTTCTGCCGGTTGAAACGCTTGTTTGGAAACTGTTCTGTTGTAATTGAAAATATAAACCTGTTTAACCTGCTCGTTGGTAAAGCTCAATATTTCCTTCCGTCTACAGCGCCGGGGGAAAAGCTGCCACCTCCGTATGATGAGAAGGCTATTTGTTCTTGGTACGCCATGGCGTCAAGCAAATCGTCATGCCTTGGCCGGGGGAAGAATAAAAATTCATCCTCAAAGGCCGTTAGGATGTTTGCCATTTTGCCGTCATAGGTTTTGTGCATACAGCTTTTGGGCAAAAAACCCTCGTAGGTTTTCCTAACGGTGGATCATGCGCTGCTGCTTGGTTTTCAGTTCTTCAACGGAATAGAAGTAATTATCTTCAAACATCCGTCTCTTGATGTAATGCCTGTCCGGTCCCTGGAAGCCAACGGTTATATAGCCTGTATTGATAGCCTTAAATTTTTTATGCAGCCGGAACGCCAGGTCAACGCGCTCGGTGGGATTGAGCTTGTCCCGCGTCATGTCCAGGATAAACCATTTATTATCAGGCGTTACCGCATTGATAACAGCCGTGGTGAAGTCACTATCCTTCTTCTTGCTGCTGGCCGGACCGACAGTGGTAAACACGTTGACCGGCACAGTTACCGGCGTTTGGATGTTGGGGTTAGAACACCAGGTAACAATGATTTTGCCGTCTTTATACTCTCTATCCCAATACTGTAGCCATTCCTTTTTAAAGTCGGTATTATCGTAAGAGTTGGGGTTGAGCATATACTGACATGACATTCAAAGATATAGCTGCCCTGGCTTTCGGGCTGCTGATTAAGAAATTCCCTGGTCAGCCTGGAGGGGAAATACAGAGTACCATCGGGGAGGATGGCAGGCCGCACCAGTACATCGAGAATGCCAACTTCATTTTGTATCATACCAGTGATATTATATTTCTCAACCGGTACAGTAAGATGATGAGTGATCATCCCGTGTGTCACAGTGTTGAAAAATACGTTGCCCAGGCTGGTATTAACAAACAAATATCCCCCATTCGCTGCGGTATACCTTTGTCACTCTGGTTATAGATGGAGGGGTGCAGTTGTATCAAGTACAGGTGGCATCCAGACACGCTGATCCGAAAACCACTATGCGCTATTTCCGTAATAAGCATAATCATGGATGACAACGCAGTAGACTATATACATTTATCTAATTAAAATTTTCTTTGTAAAAATAAAAATCCCGGTTTCTTCCGAGGTTAAAGTACCTTGCCAGTTGGTTCACGGTAGGGATAAAAAAGAAATTCGGGAATTAGGCGAGCTGATACAAAAAACGTCGGCTAGGATTATTGATGAGATAAGCGCTGTAGCCGGATTATCCGGTATCCCCTCCAGTAACCACCAATCCGCCCATTCACAAGACAGGAAAGAAAATCGAGATCACTGTAAAAAAGAGGCAAGCCTGTGCGCTTGTTGACGTGACGGTGGCTGCATACACTACGGTTACCCCTTGACTGGTTGTTCACAAGGCAGTTACCGGCAGGAATATATACTTGTACACCAAAATTTCAAATTAATAGTCGCCGGTTTTAATACCGAGCAGGAAGCCATGGAAAAAGCCTCCTTCGCGCCAAAGACAGTGGATTGGACAGTAAGAGCTAAAGAAATACAGAATAATCCAGAGGCAGCTGATTATATGTCAGATATACAGTCAGGGGATTAAAGCCGGTACAGAAGAAAGCCAGCTAACTGGCACAGATTCTTAAACATTTTCAAGTAACTGGATGAGTTGTTCCGCTGTGCTAACAGGGTAGAAAAGGCTCTTTCCACACTAACGAGGGTACGGTCGGCTAGAGTCAATTTTGCACTGAAAACTACTACAGTTGAATATACCTTGCTGAGGTATTTATAGACAACATCCTGAAAACCGCCTCTTTTATAATCCCTACTTTCAATTTGCTCTGGCCAGGCTGGAATTTTTACCGGGAATAGTTTGTTGCTCTCAGAGAAAGAAACGCCAATATTGCACACGGCTTTTTAATCGATTCTACCTGTCTGATTAGTGAAGGTGAAGGTGTTCAGAAAACCATAGAAAAAACACTTTTCTGGATATGCAAAATATGTAACCTAAAATAAAGTAATTAAACTTTCGCAACACTAATAATTGGAGTTGAGCCTTGAAATCACAGACTCAGCTTTAGGATTTTTAAAAAGCGGAAACAAGGTGGCAACACAAAAAGTTAATAAATATACATTTAATACTTGCCCAAGGTAACAATAATCCAGTCATTTTTATACCATAAATACAACTTTTATGATCTGGTGTTTCAATAGTGTGTTTATACATGTTTAGTCTTAGCGTACACAGAAATGACTGTTTACGGATTTGAGGACCTTAGCGTACGTTTTTCAGGAATTGCTGACACTACCCCACTAAGAAAAATTCAAACAGCTTGTAGCGTAGCAGTTTGCCCACAATGCGGTTATGTTGAGTTATATGTTGATGAACCTCATCATTTTCTTGAATAAGATTAGGAGGTCTTCCCCTTGTGCGGACGGTTTACCCTTACTGTAAGTGCTGAAAACTTAATGGAAACTTTTAAACTTTCTTCCTATATAGATGGTTATACACCCCGTTACAATATCGCCCCGGGCTAAGACATTCCTGTAGTTAGGGAGGAGGACAGTAAAAGGTATTGTTCTTTTTACAAATGGGGTCTAGTTCCATTTTGGGCAAAGGAAATCAAGATTGGGTACAAAATGATTAATGCTAGAATGGAAACCATTGATCAGAAGCCAGCATATAAAAATGCTTTTCTAAAGAGACGGTGCCTCATCCCAGCTGATGGTTTTTATGAGTGGAAGGAAATTGACGGCCGGAAACAACCCTATCGATTTACGCTACCTGGCAATTCACTTTTCGCTTTTCCTGGCATCTGGGAAACTTGGACCTCACCGGATAATAATGTCGTGTACTCTTGTAGCATTATTACAACAGCTGCCAACGAATACATCCAGCACATTCACGACAGAATGCCGGTGATTCTTAGTAGTGCATCAGATCATAGCACCTGGTTGTTATCAGATAACCCAGCCGTTTTAAAAGATTTACTTCAACCCTATAAAGGGGAGATAATAGCATTCGAAGTGTCACAGCTGGTGAACTCAGCTAAAATTGATAATCCTAGTTTGATTGAGAAAATATGACGAATTCAATTGTCATCACCATCAAAAAAATTAACGGCGTAGTAGTCCCCAGTATTACTGGTAAAATAAAACGCCTAACCTTGTCTGACACAGATGCCCTAATAAAACTACAGAGAATTGTTATAGAATCAGTACCGAGTGAAATATTCTTTCCGGAACAAGAAGTCTTTTTTGAATCCCACCTTATAAAAGGTGGGGTTATAGTGGGCTGCTTTGTTGAAAACAAACTAATTGCTTACAGTACACTGGTTGCATATGGATATGACAGTTCAAATCTAGGATATGATATTGGTATTGATCACAAAGAAATACCTGAAGTAGCTCACCTAGAATCGATTGTTGTCCATCCTAATTACAGGGGTAACAATCTGCAATATTATATTTCACAACAAATAGAAGCAACTGCGGTTGCTCAAGGATTTAAACACCTTTGTGCAACTGTTGCCCCTTCAAACTTATATAGTTTAAGAAATTTCCTATCTCTTGAATTTGTTTTTAAGATGGAAAGGTACAAATACGGGGGTAGATTACGATACATTCTTCATAAGCCTTTAAACGTCCTGCCCCTTAATCATAGAAGCACTCCTGAACATTCTTTCTTTGTATTTAAGATAAACCCTGAGTATAGGGATAGGCTAAAAATTTTAACGGAAATGCATAGAAAAACTCATATGGACATGAAAATGCAAGAATGTATTAATATCTTCTGCTTAAGATAGAGAAGGGGCTGGCTACGGGCCAAGGGCTTCTTCTCTATTTTTCGTTTTATATTGTCTTATGTTGGGCTAATATCAGTATATGGTTTATTTTGTTATATTGTAGTAATCCCGAAGATTTCCGTAATTAGACCAAGAAACACAATTCAAATTACAGTCCAACCAGTGAGTTATAAGCTAATTACAATATTAAAGGTAAATTATTACTATCTGTCGAATTGGATTGATAAACTCGCGGAAAGGATATGTAAATGGAAAAAGAAATAGATTCAGTTTATAACGAAATGAAACATAAATCTACCGATGAGCTAATGGTCATGTGGGGAAAAAATGATAGAAAGAAATACTCGGATAATGTATTCCAGGCAATTAGAAGGGTATTAACTGAGCGTAGTATAGAGCTACCTTTTCAAGCGGTCACTACAAAACACAAAAAGAATAATAGCATAATTTATATAGTTTTATTTTTGTTCACCTTGTTAATCATGACTATTGCAAATCCTAGCAAAGAAGAGTATATTAATTATTTAAAGGAATCGGTCGTACAAAAAAGCAATGACAATGCTCTGGTTGCTGGACTAGCTGCGACTATAGGAGAACCATTAATTGATTCCACCACAACGGTTAGTAACTACATCTTCTTTTCCGTATACACTACTCGTATTGAAAATAGTGAATTAACTACAGCTGGACTACTAAGAAATTTTATATTTTTAAATAATAAACTAGAAAATAACAATGAATCTGGAGCCAATATACTAAAAGAGAGTAATTCAATAACAAATACTCTTAAAAGCGATATCAGTCAACCGGCACCTGAATACGCAATGGAGAATATTCACCCAGCCAATTCAGAGGTTGAGGTGATTATGAGAAGAACCGTTGAAGAAAATGAACCTTCTACTCATTTCACACCGGATCCTTCATCGACTAAGACAGTCTCTGACGGGCATGGCCAATGGATTACCGCGGTTAAAGGTATCCGTTATCCAACTGCAGATGGGTATGGAAATTTAATATTTTTCTGGCACAACACTAACTTTATCGAATGGGATTCTGCATACGAATCATTATCATCAAACATTGTAGATTCCGGTCCAGGATATTTTGTTGTTTCCTATTCACAATACGCCCCTGGGGATCCACTCGCTTCACCTTCATTGCAAGATGTCGAAATCACATATACTTGGAATGGAAAAGGTTTCTCATCTTCTGGTTTACCACCTCAGAATACTTTTGGTGGTTATGCAAATCCAATTCGAGTCAAATACATAAAGTAACTAATGCCCTTTAATAAAAACGGCCCTCCATCATGAAGTGCACCCCAAATGTTGGACAAAAAAGTTCAATGTTTGGAGGTGCACTTTTTGTATGACTAAGTATAGCCATCAAGTTCGTATCGAGGTAGTCAAGGAGATTGACAAAGGAGTCGATAGTATAAAAGGGACTGCCCGCAAATACGGGATTGCAAAAACTGTTGTACGAAGCTGGTATAGACGTTATCAGCAAGGTGGTATTGAAGGGCTCATAGCGACTAGGCAGAAATACAGTGCTGATTTTAAATGGCTGCAGTTGAGTACCTGCTGACACATGATGTATCCTTAGACCAGGCCGCTGCTACCTTGGGCATACCAAATCAAAAGACATTATTGGTATGGAAACACCAGTTTCTGTCTGAAGGGGGCGAAGGCTTAAAGGATACTCAGAAAGGTAGGCCACCCAAAATGCCAAAAAAGCCGTGCAAATCATCCAAGCCCCTAAGCAAGGAGGAGCAGTATGAAGCTCGTATCAAAGAGCTGGAGATGGAGAATGCCTACTTAAAAAAATTGAACGCCTTAGTCTCAGAGCGGGAAAAATCCGAAAAGAAGACAAAGTGAGAGTTGTCTCTGAGCTAAGGCATAAATATCTCCTGGATAGTCTTCTGAAACTCGCTGGAATCCCCAGAAGCACTTATTACTATATTCTAAAGAATTTGGCTCGCCAGGAACGCTATCAGGAAGTCAAAGAAGTGATTGGGCAAATTGTCCGTGATCATAAGGGTCGTTATGGCTATCGCCGCATCACGATAGAGCTCCACAAGCGTGGCTATGCTGTTAACCACAAGGTTGTCATGCGCCTGATGAAGGAACTCCACCTAACTTGCAGAGTGCGGATGAAGAAGTATCGTTCTTACCGAGGTGAAGTCGGGCACATTGCTCCGAACATCCTGCAGCGGCAGTTTAGGGCTAAAAGACCTAACGAGAAATGGGTGACGGATATTACCGAATTTAGCTTATTTGGCAAAAAACTTTACTTGTCGCCCATTCTAGATTTGTACAATAGCGAAATTGTCAGCTACAGTATCTACGATCGTCCAGTATACGCTCAGGTGAAAGAGATGCTGGATGCAGCCTTTGCGAAAATTCCTGGCGGTACTAACCTCATCCTCCACTCGGACCAAGGTTGGCAGTACCAGATGAAACCATACGTACAGGCCTTGGAAGCAAAAGGTATTCGCCAGAGCATGTCACGCAAGGGAAATTGCCTGGACAACAGTGTGATAGAGAACTTCTTCGGCCTGCTAAAGTCTGAGTTGCTTTATCTGCAAGATTTTGAGTCTCTAGAGGATTTTAAAGCCCAATTAGTTGAGTACATGGATTACTACAATAACCGACGGATTAAAAGTAAATTAAAGGGACTGAGCCCTGTGCAATACAGAACTCAGTCCTTGGTAGCAGCCTAATTTCATTGTCTAACATTTGGGGTGCAGAACATCACGGAGGGCCTATCTTACTCATTTTTTAACCATCTTGCATGTCGCCCAGATACAACACAATCAACTTTTCCCTTATTTCTAAGCTCTTCAAGGACTCTATAGATAGTCGATCTACTTACAGTTGGGCAGGCTTTTTTAATGTCTTGCAGCGTAAATTCGCCTACAAAATGCTCAATAGCATCTTTAACTAGAGCTGACTTTGTACCCCGTTGGTTTTCGGTAAGATTTATTCTTTCCTTCAACTCTTTATAGGCAGCCAAAATAACTCCTAAAGAATAATCCATCCATGGAATTGGATCATGCTCCTCATGATGCCAACCTTGGGATGACTTAAATAGAACATCATAGTAAGTTTCCTTGCTTTGTTCTATAATTCTCTCTATTGAAATAAATCTTCCCACCTCAAAACCAGCTTGGTAAAGGAGTAACAATGTAAGGAGTCTTGCCATTCGTCCATTTCCGTCTGCAAAAGGATGGATGCAAAGGAAGTCTAAGATGAAGGCATTAATTAATAAGAGATCATCATATTCTTGATTATCTCGAAAACGATTAAAATTATTACAGAGTTGGTCCATTGCCTCAGGAACTAAAAAAGGTTTTACTGGTTCGAACCGCACACGTTTTACGCCATCTGGAAATTTTTCTTCTATAACATTATCAGTGGCCTTCCATCTCCCGCCAGGTTGAGGAAGATATTTATACATATCCCGATGAAACTGCAATATCGTTTGAGGCTTAATAG
>JAJZSC010000120.1 GCA_021849995.1 Bacillota bacterium
GTAAAAAACATCGATGGTTATGCAGGTCAAATAGAGATGGGTTCAGGAGAATTAGTTGGAATTCTTGGTCACTTAGATGTTGTTCCGGAGGGAGATGGCTGGTCAGTTCCCCCGTATGGTGGGATAATTCAAGATGAAAAGATATACGGTCGTGGTGCACTAGACGATAAAGGTCCAACTCTGGCGGTTCTTTATGCAATGAAAGCGATTAGAGACGCTAATCTGCCACTAGTTAAAACGGTTCGCTTAATCCTAGGAACTGATGAAGAGTCTGGCTGGACTGACATGAAATATTATAAGGGAAAAGAAGAGATTCCTCAGTTTGGTTTCGCCCCTGATGCGGAATTCCCACTAATTCATGCGGAAAAGGGTATTTTACATTTGGAATTTTCCTGTGAATTGCCTTATATGGAGCATATAGTGGAAATATCTGCGGGAGAACGTGCAAACATAGTTCCTGATCTCTGTAGAATGAAGCTTAGATTCCTTGAAATAGATCTTCTAAGGTCTATGCTTGAAGAGTATTCATTTCCTGATGGAGTATCCGCACGAATAGAAGAGGTACCTGGAGAGGAACTAAGGCTTGTTTTTTCAGGTGTAAGTGCCCATGGCAGTCTTCCGCAGAATGGCAAGAACGCAGCTATATACGCTCTAAAGTTTCTCCAAGCTCTTCCATTAAATCTTGAAGAAAAAGACCTTCTTAACTGGGTTTTAAACTATCCTGGTCAAGGAGTTAATGGCGAAGGTTTTGGCATCGCTTTTTCAGACGAACCATCAGGAAAACTCTCCTTGAACCTCGGCATATTAACTTTTAAGGATAACAAATTCTCCCTCGTTATTGACATCAGATATCCTGTAACTTTTAGTGAAGACCAAATTCTCAAGCCTATTAGAAACAAATTATTTAGACAATCTATGAGACTAAATATCCGGTCCTCACAGCACCCCCATTATGTGCCAAAAGACAGTCCATTTATACAATCTCTTCTGGATGCATATTCACTGGTAACCGGTCTAAAACCGTATGCTTTTGCTATAGGGGGCGGGACATACGCTAAAGTTTTGCCACAAGGCGTGGCATTTGGCCCGGTCTTACCTGGAGAGCCTGAAGTAATTCACTGTCCAGATGAATACATATCAATAAATAATCTAATCTTAACCACTAAAGTATACACTCAAGCAATTCTTAATCTAGCCTTAGATCCCAACTACAAGTCATGAACAATAGTCACTTCAGCAACTAAGAAATGAACTTGGCTAACTTCTGTCACACAAAACAAAAAAGGAATTTCACTATAGTAATAAGAATAACCTCTTATGTATAAAGAGCTAAGAAAGGATGGTAGAAGTGAGAGACGCGCAAATAAGTCGCGCGAAAGAGTTCTTACGCCGTATATCAGAATCCTCGGGGCTTTCAGGTTATGAGTATCCGATAATTCCTTTCCTCCAAGAAAGGTTTGAATCCTTAGCACAGGAAATAAAACTTGACCGATTTGGCAATATGTATGCCTTGAAAAGAGGTACAAAAGGCACCTACGAGGTAATGTTGGCCGCCCACATGGATGAAATCGGTCTTATGGCAAAAGAAATTGATTCCAGAGGGTTTGTCCGTTTTACCAGTGTTGGAGGAGTTGATCAACGTACCTTATTATCACAAGAAGTGATTGTTCACGGGAAGAAGAATTTACTCGGTATTATCGGAACTATGCCCCCACACCTATTACAGGAAGATGCTATGGAAAAGGCAGTAAACATAGAAGATATGGGGATCGACCTGGGTTTATCGTACGACCAAATAAAAGAATATGTTCAGGTCGGGGATCCAATCACCTTTAAACGTAAAACGCTTAACCTTTTAAACGATGTTGTGGCGGGAAAATCACTTGACGACCGTGCTGGCATAGTCGTAATGGCAGTTTGTCTAGAGGAGTTAGCAAAACTTCATCATGTTCATGATGTAATTGCGGTTGCTACGACCCAAGAAGAAGTAGGAGTACGGGGTGCAACAACCAGTGCCTATAATCTCAATCCCGATTTGGCATTAGTTATCGATGTTACACATGCAGCAACCCCTGATACTAAGGGACAGGTTAATCTGGAACTTGGAAAAGGTCCTTCAATTGCTCTAGGGCCAAATATTCATCCAGCTATACATAAACAATTGCTAGAGACAGCTGTGGTCGAACGTATCCCACATCAAATTGAACCTATTCCAGGAATCTCAGGTACAGATGCCTGGGCAATTCAAGTTACCCAAGCCGGTATTCCAACTGGTCTAGTTTCTATTCCCTTACGATACATGCACACTTCTGTAGAAACTTTGGATATGCAGGACGTAATCAATGCTGGAAAACTATTGGCTTACTTTATAGCGAACCTACCGGATGATTTGGAGGGATTACTATGCTATTAAAAACTCTCACCGAACTTAACGGGGCATCCGGGAATGAAAAGAATGTACGAGATTATCTGCGCCAGCAGGTTACACCTCTTTCTAACTCAGTTAATATTGATAAAATGGGAAACCTAATAAGCATCAAAAATGGAGCCTCAGATAGACCTAGAATTTTATTAGCAGCCCATATGGATGAAGTTGCGCTTATGATCACCGACATTACTCCTGATGGTTTTCTCAAATTCCGTCCAGTAGGTGGAATTGATCCAAGAATTCTAATCTCCAAACCCGTAAAAATTGGAAAAGATATAGTTGGTGTAATTGGTTCTAAAGCTATACATCTCCAAAAACCATCGGAACGAAAACAAACTATAACAATTGAACAACTCTATATAGATATAGGTACAAGAACGAAAGATGAGGCCAATAAAAACGTCAAACTCGGAGATTATGCCTATTTTATGACAGACTATGAGGATTTAGGCGATAACTATTTAAAGGCAAAAGCCTTTGATGACCGAATTGGATGTGCTGCTCTAGTTGAGACCTTAAAAAACAATTATGATTGTACGGTGATAGCCGCTTTTACAGTACAAGAGGAAGTTGGTCTTCGGGGAGCAAAAGTAGCCGCCTTTCACACTGATCCAGATTTTGCTATTGTCTTAGAAGGTACAGTTGCAGCTGATATGATTGATGTTGAAAACAAAGAGTGGGTAACGGAACCAGGTAAAGGACCAGCCTGTTCAATTATGGATAGAACAACTCTATACAACCCCAAACTTATTCAGTTCGTAGACAGAGTTGCAAAATCCAACAGTATACCACTTCAATTCCGGCGTGGGAGTGGAGGGGGAAATGATGCAGGGCGCATACATCTAACTAAGGCCGGCATTCCAACGATTTCCTTGAGTGTACCTTGTCGTTATATCCATTCATGTACTTCAGTTGTTTCTAAAGATGACTACCATAACTTTATTAAACTGATTGACGCAGTCCTTAGAGCTTTACCTTCTGAACTTAATCAGCTAAAAATTTCGAGCTTAATATCCTCTTAACAAAAATTTGAATATAAAAGTCCTCACTAGATCGCAATGAGGTCCTAAAAAATCCAAACAAAGATTCCATAGTACTCAAACAGGTATGAAAAGGAGAGTTCTTAATGGCTCAAACATCTTCTCTAGATTTTATGCTATTAAAAAGACTTACCCAGACCTTTGGTCCCTCAGGTTCAGAAGATACAATACGGTCTGTTATCATTCAAGAAATTCAAAGCTACTGCGACGAGATTTCGACAGACGTCATGGGGAACCTTATTGCGAGGCGTCAAGGTAAGGGAAAAAATATAATGATCGCCGCCCATATGGATGAAATCGGGATTATGGTTACCCACATAGATGAAAAAGGTTTTCTTCGTTTCACACCCATTGGTGGTGTACGCGTCAACGAGTTACCCCATCGGAAGGTTCAGTTCAAAAACGCTACCATTGGTGTAATTGGGATGGAAAAACTTGATAAGCTTGCGGACTTAAAATTAGAGAGACTTTTCATAGATATTGCTGCAAACTCCAAGGAAGATGCTGAGAGTAGGATAAGAGTTGGTGACACTGCAGTCTTTGTTGGTGAATTTCATGATCAAGGAGATAAGATAATCTCTAAAGCATTGGATGACCGCATTGGTTGTTTTATTGCTATAGAAGCTCTTAAAAGGGTTAAATCGACATTCCCACTTTCTTTTGTCTTTACCGTACAAGAGGAGGTCGGCCTTAGGGGTGCTCAGACTTCTGCGTACGCTCTAGAACCCGATTTAGCTATAGCAGTGGATGTGACTCTTACAGGCGATACCCCTAAGGCCCACCGCATGGATGTAAAGCTCGGTTCCGGTGCTGCCATCAAGGTACTAGACCGTTCAATTATTACCCCTCCACAAATAAAAAGATGGATGATTAAAACAGCTGAAGAAAAAGAAATTAAATATCAACTAGAGGTTCTTGAATCAGGTGGGACTGATTCCGGAGCGATACACCTTACTAAAAGCGGTGTACCTGCCGGAGTGATCTCTATTCCCACCAGATACGTCCATAGCACGGCAGAGATGGCAGATAAACATGATATCGAAGCAGCAGTTAACTTATTAGTGGCATTGTTAGAAAGTTACGAATTACCAAGCCGAGTAGAAGAGAATAATTAACCGGAGAATCCCATCTTTAATTCTGCGGAGGGAAACTTGACCATTCAATCGCCAATGCATAAAATTGCCCGCCTACGTTTATGTGGCGGGCAATTTTATTACGCAAATTAAGTATTTGTTTTATATTCAAGCATTTGTTTGTGACTAGAATCACGCAAAAGAAAAGCAAATTTGGTTAGACTACTTTTATACAATATTATGGGGGTAAAATATGTTTGACCATCTAACAAACTCGAGCAAAAACTATCAATTGAATGTTTGTAGTCCAAATTGCCCAAAGGCAGCTAATGATTGGAGTGCATTAAGCGACAAACTTCATATTATACTTGAGAATTATGATTTTGATACAAAGATTCACCAAAAATCCTCTTCACATTATCATTATTTGCCTAAAGTAGCCATAGCTGGCTGCCCAAATGGTTGCTCTCAACCCAAAATAAAAGACTTTGGAATTCTTGGTTATGTTAGGCCACAAATAACTGATAAACTTTGTCTTAAATGCCTGGCTTGTAAGCGAAGTTGCCTTGAAGACGCAATAACTTTAACAGAAACATCGATAAAAATTGACGGGTCCAAATGCCTGGCTTGTGGGGATTGTATCAGAAGTTGTCCAGCAGGAACCATAAAAGCAGGAGAAAAGGGTTGGGAGCTTAGACAGGGTGGAAGAGTTGGAAGACACCCACGCTTTGCCGAGCCAGTCGGCTATTCGTCTAAAGATAAAGAAGTAGTTGAATGGGTTTCTAGAACCTTAACTGACTTCCTTGAAAAAGGGAAAATGGGGGAAAGACTAACTCACTTTTTAGAACGAACATCAAAGCTAATTTCTCCCTGAATCTAATCAAATAAGATTACATGCCTACTTTAATTTGACCGTTCAATTATCCATTGACGTAGTTTTTCCTTACTGGAAATAATAATTGTCTTTTTGTTTACTTGGATAATTCCTGCATCTTTTAACTCACTTAGTATTCTGCTTACAGACTCTCTCGCTAAACTACACATAGAAGCTAAATCTGTAGCAGATAGAGGAATAGTAATCTCGATTCCATTAGTACCATCCCTACCATGTGCATGTGCAAGAGAAAAAAGCTTTGCCCCTAGTCTGAGACGGGCATCACCAATCGATAGATTCTTAATCTGCCTGTAAGCTCTCCTCAAGTCTAGGGCCATTAACTTATAAAAGATCCAAATAAAAGATGGATTCTTTTCCAGGTACCTTAAAAAGGCCTGCCGATCTAATGCTAAAACCTCAGTAGAGTCCATTGTAAGTGCTGCATGCGGATACATTTTGCCATCCAAAACAATCTCAGGGAAAAAACTTACAGGTTCTAGAATTCGTATTACTTTTTCCGAAAATTCATTAGTTAGTACTAGTTGAACTCTTCCTTTCAAAAGAAAAAATACCGAGTTTGCTTCGTCACCTGAAAAGTACAAGTATTGCTTAGAAGAGTACTTTCGTATACGGCCATAAGATATGCAAAAACTTGTAAAATCCTCAGGTATATTCCCCCACAATGGATTCTTTTTCAATTCTTGTAGGAACTTTTGTTCATTCACTAAACATCCCTCCGACTAATCTCTTTCTAAAATTTCGCCATTTCACAGACAACCTCCTGCTTAGTACATTCTAAGAAAAGCTTCTAATTCACAAAATAAGTACTAACTTTACTGTCTTAGTGATCCAGGCAACTTGTTAATTTTTATAGGCTATTCTTTTATAGTCAACTTATTAAAATCCCACTTGTTATTGTACAGATTAATGGCCCTAAATTTATTTACCTTGAGGTTAGAATAAAAAGGTTTACTATTACTTCCTAGCGAATTAAACTAAAAGTAATGCCGAGCCGTCATTCCTAAAGGAATATCCACCCACGGAATACCGGCCGTTTCGGGACACCGAAACCGGGGTACCCTTAGAAATGAGAGTACCTTCCATATTTGAAAAGGAGGATATGAGATGCAGAAAATCAAAGTTCAAGATGCAGTAGGTTCAGTACTTGTTCACGATTTGACCCAAATAATTCCTGGAGAAACAAAAGGAGCCCGTTTTTCGAAAGGACACAAAGTCAAAAAGGAAGACATCCCTGTACTTCTATCCATGGGAAAAGAACATCTGTATGTTTGGGATGATGTACCCGGTCTTATTCACGAGGATGAAGCAGCCATACGATTAGCAAAAGCAGTTTCTGGCCCGGGAATTATCCATAATGAGCCCAAAGAGGGTAAGGTTAATTTGATTGCAGAATATAATGGTTTACTCTACGCTTCTGAGGAAGGAATTTTTGAATTAAATTCGTTAGAATATATCGTCCTAGCTACACTTCACAATCACAGACCTGTAAAAGCAGGACAAAAAATAGCTGGCACTAGGGTAGTTCCACTTATGATTGAAGATAAGATTATCGGTGAAGCCGAGAAGATTGCAGCAAAGTACACTTCGCCGTTACTTAAGATTATCCCACTGAAAAAATATAAGGTAGGAATAGTAGTCACAGGCAGTGAAGTATACCATGGTCGTATCGAGGACAAATTCAGCCCGGTTCTCAAATCGAAAATTGAAAACTGGGGATCTGAATCCTTAGAACCACTGTTCTCTAATGATGATGTGTCGATGATTCAGGAAAAAATCAAAGACCAGTTAAAAAATGGTGCCGAGATTATTTTAGTTACTGGAGGAATGTCTGTCGACCCGGATGATGTTACCCCTACAGCCATTAAAGAACTGGGGGCTGAACTAATAACCTACGGATCACCCGTTTTACCCGGTGCTATGTTCTTATTGGCATACTTAGGTGAGATTCCCGTTATGGGCCTGCCAGGTTGTGTTATGTTTTCTAAAACAACTGTATTTGATTTAGTTGCTCCGCGCATTCTAGCTGGAGAAAGAGTATCTCGCAAGGATATAGCTAAATTTGGAGTGGGAGGACTCTGTCTCGAATGCCCATCCTGCACATATCCTCATTGTCCCTTCGGAAAATAAATTCAAAGCCATCTGGTAAAAACTAATTAATACCAGATAGCTTAAATTTTAACTCATTTGACAAAAACTTTTTGGCGCGTTATTATTTTATCTTTCCCCACAGAGTATTAAGGGCTCTCAATTTTTTAACCACATAAAGATTACATGTGCCTAGATAAAAAATGAATATAAACTTACGCTAAATAAATGATATGAAACTTAGGTTAAACTAAGCTACTTAATAATTAAAATTAAACTAAGCTAATACAAATTTAGGTTATACTATGGAAGGAGATAATCTAATATGACTAAAAAAATTGCTATCCCTACAGTTGGAAACAGCGTAAACGCTCACTTTGGACGCAGCCAGGAATTTACAATCTTTGAAACTGAAGGTAACAAGGTATTAAGACAAGAATCTATCGATACCTCTACTCTTCAACATCAACATGCTG
>JAJZSC010000121.1 GCA_021849995.1 Bacillota bacterium
ATAGCATTGTAAAGTATACCTAGAGTTCTTAACTCAGTAAGGGAGGCTAAGCATCGTCGATACTAAGATTAAAACGAACAAAGCCAGATACATCCTACTCATTATATTGTTAGCCACTGCCTTCGGGTTATACCTCCTGGCAGATCGTTATTTGATCGATATAAACCATAGAAACTGATGCCTAATTAATTTTTTTATCGTATATCTTTAAAACTTTACCAACGATTTTAACTATTATATTAAATAAAATAACACCTATAAAAATGTACATCCAAACATCAGCAACTAGTTCATAATCACCATGCATATCTTTAGGTAATATTATCAATGTAAGCCATGCTATAAATTTTCCACCTACATGAACTGAGGATATAAGCCCAAAAATAAATGGTACATAAAGGGGCACTGCTTTATTAATTTGAAACAGTTCATAGATGAAGTAAATAATACATTGAACAGCAGTAATCAACAGAGTTATATTCCAATAATCTGTCATCCAATTGAGAGGAATAGCTGTTGCTACAAGTATAGTAATACGTTTTAACATAGTGTGCCCCCTTGTTTAGGTATTCTAAGAAGAGGATGCTTTGTAAATCATCCTCTTCTTTCTTTATTGATTTATATTTAATTATACACGCCTTCGGTTCTGAAAAATGCATCTATTACAGCTGCAAGTGTGTCTTGACATTTTTCATAGGTTCTTTCAGCTGCGAGATCCCACTTTGTATAATCAGGGGATCCATCACCAAGTGTAGCTTCTGCCTCATCTATATAGCCTGATGCGTAGTTTGCGGATGCTTGAGCATAAGATGAATAATTTGTTCCATAATCGTTGTAGAGAGTTCCGCTAGACTTGGTATAATCTTCACGATTAGAATCTGCGTAATCTTCCCAAACAACGTGCCCTGATGTGAGTGCTGAACGATTGGTTACATGATGAGGGGCATTCATATCTGACAGATAATGAAGTGCTATGCCTAATGTCTTTAAAGCATAGGCATAATTATTACTTCCGTCCACAAAATAACTATTTGCTGAGTTCATCCAGGTATTCATACGCTGCATTGCTGTAGGGCTTGTTTGCCCGAGATAATTTGTATGCTTAGAGTAATGATAAAAATGTCCAGCATAAGTAGCAACTCCGGCAACATTAGGGTCTCGCTCATAAAAGTCCGGCCAATCCGAGCCTTCAAGTAAATTTGCTACTTCGGAATATAAGATGTCTGTCTGGTTATTATGCCCATCATTATCCAATATGTTAATTGCACGTGCAACAAGATATTGATGCGAGTGCTCGGATCCTCCACTAGCAAAACTAGGCTCCATGGTACCATCTGGAAGTTTTTTATCTTTTCTATCTTCTCTTTTCACTAGCTCGTGAGTACTTAGGTCATATTCATAATCACCACTTATAATTTTCTTTACTATCTGTTTTCCTTCCTCTACACTGACAGAAGCATTAATTTTATCTTTAGAAGCCTTTGAAGGAACTGATGCTAAAATATTTGAAGGAAGACTAAGACTAAGTACTAAAGCAGAAAAAATTACTATCCCCGTTAATTTTTTGAGCATATTTTTCAGCCTTTCTTTATTATAGTTTTGTGCAAATTCGTAATGCGCTAATATGGGATCTCTTTCAAGAAAATACTTTTCATCATAATCACCTAATACTAACATTTCCACTTAGTTATTGATTATGGAGTAATCTAGTTGTTAATACCAATAACTTGGACTCGTATACGAAGTCTGTTCTACCAGCTTATCATTCTGATAAACTGCTCCTGTCGAAACCATGCGATAATAATAACCGCTGGTGACATACCATGTTTGATCCAGGTATCCACTGTTGTTATAAGAAGTGCTTGTCCAACTTTTAATTGTTGTCCATCTTCCATTAACGTATTGTTGGATACTTGCATTAATCCCTATGGCAGAATTAATTTTTTGTTCTGTCTCTTGGGCATTGATCTGCATAGGTGCCATGCATAAAATCGATACTGCTATCAGGAGAACTGATGCTTTCTTTATCATATAATTCACCCCCTTTCATCTATTTAATAAATAAACGAATAAGAGGTGCTTTTTGTTACACTTTTTTGAAAATTTTAATTTTATTTCCTTATATTTTTAGCCATTTTTATTATTTCAGATTTCTCAATTTCTCCCGTAATGCAAAATAATATTTGATCCTGCCAAACGATACTGACAAGACCTTCTTTTTCAACTAATAGAGCTTGGCTGTTGTGTATTGTTATATTATGGACAATCGCATTCTCTGTGTCTATTCGTAGATCTGTCTTTATGTTCTCATACTGAGTGAATCGCATCATTTGTCCGCTTTCATTGGTATATTCAATTATCTTTGAGACTTTATCTTCTTCTGTTCTTACAGTTATAAACCCTTTTGGAATATAACCCGGAACATATCCGTTCCAGTTAGAGGGTAGTTGTGGTTCTGGTACTATTTTACTTGGATCATTTTCTTTAATCTTAATCTCCGTGTACTGGTCGTTGATTTCAAGGAACATATTTAGGACCTTAATTCTAAAAGCTTCGACGCTGGCGACAGCCATAGTTAGGCTGCCCAAGATAACTAGCAAAAAGATTGCTACTTGCGGCAGGAACTTAAATGTCCTTTTTCTTATTTTTATCAATGTATCTTTACTGTTATGCCTGCCAATCCATTTCTTCATTTTTCTTTCAAATTCAAGTGTTGGGGAGAGGTCAGTATTTGAACTATTTTCAATCAAATTCTCAATTAAAATATTTTCCACATGACAGGCGGCCGCATATTCAAATAATGCTTCCAACATCTTTTCTTTAGCTTGGACTTTGGCTGGTTCTTGTTCACTCATTATTTGTGACCTCCTGTTCCTTAGCCAATAATTTTATTAAATTTTGTCTTGCCCGGTGAAGCCTGGTTCTGATGTTTCCTAGTGTGATATTTAATATCTGGGATATTTCCTCATCTTCATAGTGATAATAATATTTTAACGAAATAATATCAGCATACGACGGAGGCAATTCTTTGATTATTGCTGCTACCCTATTAAACGTCTCATTAGTAATAATGATGTCCTCAATGTTCTGCCCTGATTCAGGTAACTCTTCTTCAAGCTCTTCGTAAGAAAGGCTATACTGCCTTTTTCTTCGACGATAAATATCAATGGAAACATTCCTAATAATTAGAATGAGAAAAGCTCTCGTTTTGTTACAGTTATTTCCTTTCATTTTATCAAGATTTTTTGAATATTAATAAATGCTTCCTGAACAGCATCTTCCGCCAGATTTTTATCATTTTTCTATATGCTACCGTATACATTGACGAACAATGGTCATTATATAAAGCTTCCAGCCTATTGCATTTTTCTTCATCATGTATCGAACCGAGAATCATAAGCATGCACGCACCTTCTCCCTCTTCTTTCAAGTACGAATCAAAAGTTTTATTTAAACAATTAAGGTATGTAATTGGCAGAATTCTCGTTCGGAAAGGAAAAGGCAGCTCGAAAAATTGTTCTGTCGATTAATCGAGATAGTTGCTTGCCTTGAGCAAACTTACCCTAATACTAATCAAGTTTTTTCAAAATGTATATCTTTCCTGCGCAGTTTATAATCTTTAGTTCACTTAAGCGGTACTTCCATGGCTTTGCTAGCTTTCTGAGATTACTCTCTCATTATGTCATAACGCTTGTACAAAATTTGGCGAACGGAGTCACAAAAACAAATAGGCCCACACCTATCGGTGAGGACCTTAACGTATTCCATCTAACTCTAACTCTTGTATCACAACTCCTAGCCCTGCTGAAAGCTATGGAAATAAAAGTAAAGACCCTAAGAGATTTGTCTCTTTCAGCTACCAATCATGAGCTACAGAACACTATTTAGTACTTAAACTACTAGCCATATATGCTGCGATCAAGCACCTCTAAAACCCGATTTAACCATATTGACTATGTCTGTTTTTCAAGACCAAACTATGTCATGCAAGTTATCATGACTGGCATTTCAGATATCATGACCTACTATTGATTCCTGAAGCACTCTTGTTTCCACAGGAGTGTTTTTTATGTCTTTATAGTCATTTCATTTACTTATCTATCCACATATTGAAAAGGGTACTGCTATACCGGTGTAAATGCGTTCAACGGGCTGCACATTATGACGCGCATGCCAAATATTCATACGACACCCCCGCATGAACCTGTCTTGAGCGCGGTAAAAAAGCTAGTTCAGTCAAGTAATACCTCAAATATTGTTCTTAGCCTTGATTAACAGTATTTCCGTAAACCCGAACCCTTGAATTTGCTGTAAAAATGATGAAGGTAAAGATCCAAAAGGGGATGCTGATGTTGTTCTCATTGGGATTTCACTCACATCAAAAAAGCTCCTCAGTATGTACATAGCCCATAAAGGGATCAAGCCCGCAAATATTCTGCTGGTCCCTGGAGTCAAATTTTTTCTGAAAATTGATTGTCAATACGGAACGCCTTTTTTGGGCCATTATCGGGGGTACTAAGTAAGCGATAAGATCGGCGTGAATAAAGCGCTTGAAAATAAATTAATAGGGTTCTCTATAAAGCTTTATAGAGAACCCTATTAATTTATTTTCCAAACCTTTCATCATCTTTTTATGCAGAGTTTTGGGTTACCTCACTTCGAAAATCAGGCAGGTGCTCACCCCGTGAGCATATAATTCATCATTTCGCCCTTTATGCGTCCCAATGATTGCTGATTAAGGACAGCCAGCTGACCGGATGGTGAGACACTGCTCTGGTAACCACTGGAGCGGTGCTACTCATTAAATCTGGACGTATTCAGCAATTACAATATTTCTACATACCCTTCTGTTCCATTCACGCGAATGCGTTGCCCATCTTTGATCAGTTTGGTGGCATTTTCTACTCCGACAACTGCCGGTAAGCCATATTCCCGGGCGATCACTGCTCCATGGGTCATCAGTCCCCCAACTTCGGTGACCAGGCCTTTTATGGATACAAACAATGGGGTCCAGCTGGGGTCGGTAAAGGAGGTGACTAAGATATCTCCAGCTTCCAGATCAGCATCTTCCATGTTTAAGATGACCCGTGCCCGCCCCTCTATAACTCCGGAAGAAACAGGCAGACCTGCAAGAGCTTCCGCCGGGAGATTTTCTCGTTTGTACTCACCTGTTATGATTTCGCCATCGGAGGTGATAACCCGGGGGGGAGTTAGTTTTTCATATAATTTGTACTCGTCTCTTCGAAGGCTTAGGATCTGGCGATCCAGTTTATGGGTGCCTACGACTTCGCGAAGTTCTTCAAAGGTGAGATAGTAGATATCTTCTTTTTCCTGAATAACGCCCTCTTGTAGGAGTCCTTCGGCTTCTTTCAGTAAAGCCTGCTTATAAACAAAGTAGCGATTAATCATGCCGTATTTTGGATATTCACGATAACCGATGTAATTCCTCATTAGGTCGATCATTCGTTTGGTTCTTTGGCTTTTTCTTCGCCATCCGGCAGCTGCTTCAATCGATCCAATAACTCTTGTTCTTTTTGCAAAGCAACAAGCCGCCCTTGCTCAAATTTCCGCTGGCCGGCCTTAGGCTCAAAGTTTTTGACATTACTGAGAATCAAGGGAACAAGTGTCGTTGGTTTTTCACTCCAACGCGGTTTGGTAATATCGATTTCTCCGGCACAGCGCATTCCGTATTTATTAAGAAAAGCAGTGATAGCCTCTTGGCCAACTTGCCCACCATCAAACTTAACCAGTTCAGCCAAATAGTTATCATCCTTTACCTGGTGTAAATAAGCAATGACTTCCGGATAAGGGCGAATCACGTCTGCCACATCCATTAGCGCCAGACCCATTTCTGAAGTAATATTGTTGGGCACAGATTGAGAAAGGGTGTCTGCTGCGTTTTTTTCACCTAACCACTTGTTCATAGTTTCATTGATCCAGACGCTTGCATCCATAGCAGCCATAAACACACTCGTACTTTTTGGGTCAAATAAAATCTTCTTCAATTGCTGGATATCTTCCAGAATGAAATCCAATAGATCCGTTCCTGATTTCCCTTGGATGGTTTGTTTTAGCTCTGCTATGGATATTTGACTACTCTTAATCAAATCAGCAACGATGGTCGGATCGTTTTCGATTTGGGCTGGAGACTCCACAGACGGTATCCCTTTCTTGCTTTTGCCGGGAACTTCTGTCTGATCATTTGCTAAGGGTTTTATAAAATCTCCTCGCTCTACGATGGTCATGAGTGCGTCTTTCATAAGCGGATCGTGTTCTCCCATGGTCTTCAATAACGCTTTTCTGCTGTCAGGGGAAGCCAGCATAGGTGTAACATCAACAAACATCCTTCCACCGGTTGTAAACCTGGGTCCAAACGATGTTAACTGGAATATCGACATTCCCAATGGTTTCAAGGGGTCAGTCATCATTTGTTGATGACCGACAGATACGTAAACGTGATTTTCTTGGGTCTCTGCTGCAGGGATGGGGTATAAAGTAGTGATCGGCCGACTCTGGACAATAAAAAATTTATCCTCAACCAAACACCATTCGATGTCCTGGGGGCAACCGAAATAAGCTTCGATCTGTCTTCCCAGGCGTGCCAACTGTAAAATTTGCTGGTCGGTAAGTGTTTGAGTCTTTTGCTGATCAGGATCGATCTGCCGGGTCTTTGTTCCGCCTTCTTTTAGTCCATAGACAGCCAATTTTTTGGTTGTTATCAGCTTATCAATGATTTCCTCTTCCCGCACTTTATAACAATCCGCCGAAACCAAGCCGGAGACCAGTGCTTCTCCCAGGCCAAAACCGGCATCGATTGATAGCAGCTTTCGGTTAGAAGTAAGGGGATCAGCGGTAAATAAAATCCCTGAAGCCTGTGGGAAAACCATCTTTTGCACGATAACGGATAAATAAACTTGGCTGTGGTCAAATCCGTTTTGTATTCGGTAGATTACCGCACGATCCGTAAATAGGGAAGCCCAACATTTGCTGATATGCTTGAGGATTGCTTCTTTGCCGATGATATTTAAATAGGTGTCGTGTTGACCGGCAAAAGAGGCCTGGGGTAAATCTTCAGCAGTCGCACTGGAACGCACAGCATAAGCATGCTCATCCCCAAACTGGGAGAGATAGTGAGCAACTGCTTGCACAACATCGGCAGGAATTTCTGCTTCCCTAATGATTTGTCGAATCTTCCTGCTGATTTCACCAATTTGATCTCGATCCTCTACGTTTAGCAGGGTTAGTTGATCCAACAAGGCTTGAAACTTTTCGTTTTGTTCCATGGCTTTTTGATATCCCAGGGTTGTAACACAAAATCCTTCCGGTACTTTTATTCCTTGAATTTTTGATAATTCCCCTAAATTTAAGCCTTTTCCGCCAACGAGCAAAAGCTGTGTTTTTTCCATTTCCCGAAAATCGAGAACCAAAGAACTCATTCCATATCTCTCCTAACCATTTAATTTCTTTGGGTTTCTTTGCTATATCTAAACCTTTGTGATTCCTTCTTTCATGATGTGAAGAATGCCTCTAACCTTTCAGGGGTACGAAACCGATTCACACATTAAGGGGTAGTCTGGAATTACTTCCATATGAATGTAGGGTGGCTGTTACTGCTTCTTCCCTAAATAGAACACAAACAGTATTCTAACCTTACCTTGATCATACAATCCATCCTCTCCCACAAGATCACTCTTATCCATCCTTACCTTGTCACTGAATCTCTTCATTAATGTCTTGAGGGATGGCTACCCTTCGATGACCCATTATAGCAGTAGCCAATGGGAACAAATAGTCTACTTTTACAATTTTTTGTATGTTATAATTAAAGTAGGATGAATTCAATGTTCAAACTATGGCGTACGGCGAGGAATTTCACAGTCTCCAGTTTAAAAATTGCCTGTTTTGAGATGGACTAAGCTAGATTAGTCATCTCAAAACAGGCAATTTTTAATCATATGAATCGTATAAACCGCCATGTC
>JAJZSC010000122.1 GCA_021849995.1 Bacillota bacterium
ATATTATTCTACAACCTCAGGGTGCAGAGAGAAAGGTGAGAAGAACTTTATTAGAGCAGGGTTGGCTTATTAAAGACGAGGTTTTGGTAGAAGAAGATGGACTTATTTATGTAGTTATGGCCTACTCAAAATCAAAGGGGCATAGTCTTAACGAATTTAGAGAGCGTGAGCATAAATGGGTCCAGCAAATTCTTAGCCCTATACCAGATGTGCAGGAAGACTCCAAGCAAATTATCGCTCAGTTAATGTGGGAGTTTGGTCCATTACTCTTGGATAAACCAGATGAGCTTTTAAGAAGGCAGCTAAAAGATCACATAAAAAGGTTAGAAGACATTTCTGAACAAATTGGCAAGACTCGAAGTGAAGAGACTTTAAAAAAACGTGAAGCTGTTCTGCTTGAGAAATTTCTGGTGGAGGAGGTTTATAGATGGCTGTATCAGTCGGCTTAGTAGCACAGGTTCTGGAAAAGATCGCGCCAAAATCCTGGGCCGAGGATTGGGATAACGTTGGCTTGCTTGTTGGCGAAGCTTCAGCTTCAGTTGAGAGGGTTTTAATTGCCCTAGATGGGACAGTCAATGTAATAGAAGAGGCTCGGGAGATAGGTGCTCAACTAATAATCACTCACCACCCATTAATGTTTAGGCCTTTAAAAAATTTAAGAAATGACAACCTGTCTGCCCAAGTTCCAATCAGGGCATTAAAATATGGAATTTCTTATTACGCTTCACATACAAACTTAGATCAGTCAAGATTATCAGCGAGTTGGAGTATCGGTGAAGCCTTAAAACTGCGTAAGCTTGAATTATTGGCTGAAACAGCTCATGAAGAGTTAGTTAAATTGGTAGTCTTTGTTCCCGAGCCACAGGTAGAAGATGTCCGCTTAGCACTTGTTAGAGTAGGAGTAGGAGACGGAGTTACGGAAGGCCCCGGAAGCGACCTATACTCTGAATGTTTTTTTCAGAGCGTTGGGGAAGGTATGTTTAGGCCGCTTCAAGGAGCAAATCCAGCCATTGGTGAACTAGGAGAATTAACAAAGGTAAATGAGGTAAAGCTCGAAGGAATTCTGCCTAAACAGCTTGTGAGCAGGGCTATTAAGGCTTTGCGGCAAGCACACCCATATGAAGAGCCGGCCTATGATCTTATTCCTCTTCACAACAATGGCAAGTCGCGAGGTTATGGGGTTATAGGTTACCTGGATAAGCCGGAAAAACTCAGAGAATTCTGGCCTAGGGTACTATCATCGCTGACTGACTTGGTCCCTAGCGAGCTCCTGCAGAGCAAGGCAGAGTCCGGGCTTTTCGGAGGAGTGCGTGTTGCCGGAGACTTAGATAAGGAAATTCGTAAAGTTGCCATAGCAAACGGCAGCGGGGGGAGTTTTGCTTCAAAAGCAGTATTCAAAGGTGCTGATTTATTCATCACTGGAGATATCGACTATCACGCAGTATTAGATTCTCTTGAGGCTGGTATGGCTATAGCGGATCTCGGTCATTACTGGAGTGAACTGCCTATGCTTAAGAATATCGCTAATTGCCTTGCTGGCGAAAAACAACTACAGGGCATTGATATTTGTATCAGTAAAGCCAACAGTGTTCCTTGGGTTGAAGTAGGAAAGATTTAATAAAAAAAACGATGGTTTGGGTATCAAATACTATGAAAGTTCAAAAGATTTTTAGTACAAAGTTGTTGAATTCTAAGGATTAGACTTGTATAATGGAATTAGCAAAGGGGAGTAGCTTTTTACTGGTAAGTCAACATTCGACAGTGCAGTCTGGCTTCCAGGACGTTAGTCAGCAAGACCTTTGTTCCATTTAAAGGAACAAAGGTCTGTTCTTTTTAGATGGGAAAACTGCAAATTGTGAAGTAAAGAGGTGATTTAAATTATTTAAACCAGAGTTTATCTACTCAACTGGAACTGACATTAATAAATACCAATATTTGTAGCACTAAGAAAGTTGACATTCTTAGTCGGATTTAGTATCATACTAAATGATTAGAAAATCTTAAAAAATAATAATTCTAAAATATTTTCCATGTACTTCTTTAGTGTGATTTGCCTCACGTGGAATGAATTCTATAACAATTATAATTGTAGTAAATAGAATACGATAATTGTATAATTGAACTAGTAAGTAGTTTCACAAGATTTGCAAGCTGAAGTTGAGTTCAAGAAATATGTGAGAATTAGTTGTAGCAGTAGTTTATACAGTTTGATATCAGAAATTAAGGAGGAATATTACAATGAGTCGAGCAGAAATTTTACGTCAAGAGCGAGAGAAAATTATGACTAAGATCGCTAATGATGAACAAAATCGTGCAAAATTACTTGCAGCTTTAATCGATATCGATGACGAGATGGAAGAGCTTGAAATTAAAAACTCTCGCAAAATTAGAAACGCTCACCAGAATTTGTCTGCATAATCATAATTAAACATTTGACCATAAACTTTTTTTAGAGTAATATAGTTAAGCGAAGTTGACTGGATGATCGCGGAAGCAGGGACCGAAAGGTCGCTTCTGAGGAAAGTCCGGGCTCCATAGGGCAAGGTGCTGGGTAACGCCCAGTGGGGGAAACCCCAAGGAAAGTGCAACAGAGATATACCGCCCGGCCCTAAACATTTTATCTTAATGATGTTAAGTTATGATTTATCTTAATGATTTTTAAGTTACTATGTTTAGGGCCGGGTAAGGGTGGAAAGGCGAGGTAAGAGCTCACCGGCAGCCAGGTGACTGGCTGGCCCTGCAAACCCCACCTGGAGCAAGACCGAATAGGGGAACAATGAAACTGCCCGTTTCGTTCCCGGGTAAGGTCGCTTGAGGCCGTTGGCAACAACGGTCCTAGATAGATGATCATTACCTCTCATATGGGAGGAACAGAACCCGGCTTATAGGTCAACTTCGTATTCATAATAAATATACAAGCCTTCAATCCCATGTTAGGGTATAATATCATTGACAACAGTAAGTAAATTTAACTTGCTGTTTTTCTTTTCCTAGAAATAAATAAGGCATTAGTAGGAACGGTTAAATAACTTCTTACTTGTAGCCAATGGTTAGTTACACTTTCCATAAGTAAAGCGTCCATCGATGTGAAATGTTTCGATGATATTGCATTAAACAATTTATGGAAAGCGTTTTTGGTTTTTCAGATTCAGAGAAATGGATGGTTGTAAAGATGAAGAATTCACTAAAGGAAAAGCTGGTGCAAGGGAAAAGTGTTTTTGGCACATGGATCATGACCAGCGGCCTGGATACGGCGGAAATCCTGGCTCAGGTCGGAGCGGATTGCATCATGATTGACATTGAACACGGATCGATGGATATTGAGACGGCAGGCCGTATGGTATCCCTGATCAAGCCTTCCGGCACAACACCCTTGCTTAGAGTCGCCGGAAACGATATAAACCTAATCAAACGCGGCCTGGATACCGGGGCAGAAGGTGTGATGGTGCCTATGGTAAACACCAGGGAAGAAGCAGAGAATTTGGTGAAATATTGCAAATACCCACCAGCAGGTGTGCGCGGCAGGGGTCCTGGAAGAGCAGTGCTTTTCGGCTCTGGGGGAGGAGACCCTGAATATTATGCCAAAGCAAATGACGAAATTCTGGTAATTGTGCAGATCGAACATATCGAAGCGGTAGAAAATGTTTATGATATTCTGTCTGTTCCAGGCATAGATATCGCCTTTATCGGTCCGATGGATCTCACCCTGTCGATGGGCTTGTACGGACAGACCAATCATCCCGAAGTCTTGAAGTCCTATGAGCGAGTAGTCGACGCTTGCAAGAAAAACAATGTGGTTCCGGGGATTTTGACCGGGACTGGTGGAATTAAGCAACATCTGGATATTGGGTTTCGCTTCTTATTAGGCGGAATTGACAGCAACATTCTGTATACCGGTGCCAAGGCTATCGTGGATGAGTTCAAGAACCTTGACGGCAGATAACGGGTTTAATTAATCTAACTCTTATTTGACTTTGATTCTGTAGAAAATGATGACGTAGGGTATTACTTATTGACGAACGGTTTAGCCACATGAATTATTTAATAACATTGAAATTCATATTCTCGAGTTATCTTTCATTTATCTTTTCCTCTTCATATCTGTGAAACTTATCACTAGAATTAAATAGTAGAATTAAATGTTTTCATAATGGTCTACTTTACGGTATTTAAGGAATTTGAGTCGAATTAAAGAAAGATGTTATACTTTAGATTATTATAATTTTGAGTATAATATAATCTAAAGAGGTGGCTTTAATGAAACAATTTATTGATCGCTATGATGAGTTGCGTTTTTTACAGGAAGAATATCGACGTGAAGGTTCATCACTGGTCGTGTTGTACGGCAGACGACGTGTTGGCAAGACTACGCTGCTGACGGAGTTTATGAAAGATAAGGACGGCATTTATTATCTGGCTACTCAGGAAGCAGAAGCGGAGAATCGTAATGCTTTTAAAGATATGGCAGCAGAATATATGGGAAATGCATTATTGAAAACAGCGGTTATTAATGAGTGGACCGTTATTTTTAAAACATTGGTCGAATATCCGCAGGAGGCTAAGCTGCTGATTGTTATTGATGAGTTTCAGTATTTGGGTAAAACGAATCCGGCGTTTCCATCGGTTTTTCAAAAGATTTGGGACACTGTTTTAAAAGATAAAAATACAATGGTTGTATTGTGCGGTTCGTTGATTTCTATGATGGAGTCTCAGACATTGGCCTACGGCAGCCCTTTATATGGCCGAAGGACAGGGCAAATGAAGTTAAAACAGATTGACTTTCCTTATTATCAGGATTTCTTTAAAAATAAAAGTCGCAAAGAACTGATTGAGTGCTATGCGGTAACCGGTGGTGTGCCGAAATATATTGAACAGTTTCAAAACGATAGTGATATTTATTCGGCCATCCAAAAAAACATCTTGGATAAGTCCAGCTTTCTATATGAAGAACCGCATTTTTTACTGCAAAATGAGGTCTCGGAAATTGGCAGTTATTTTTCTGTGATTAAGGCTATAGCGGCTGGCAACCAAAAACTGTCTAAAATATCGACCGCCTTGGAAGTTAAGCAGACGGGGCTTTCCAAATATCTAAAAACCCTCATTGACCTCAATATTTTGGAACGCCAGGTGCCGATTACAGAAGAGCATCCTGAAAAAAGCAAACGAGGTTTGTATAAGATTAAAGACAATTTCATCAGCTTCTGGTTCAAATTTGTTTATCCTAATTTGAACTTTTTAGAGCGGGATCGAGAAGAAATAGTTATGCAGAAAATCCGTCAGAATTTTATTGATAATCATGTTGCATATGTTTATGAAGAGGTTTGTCTTAGTACTTTATGGCAGATGAACAGTGAAGGACATTGGTCATTTTACTTTAACAGAGCTGGGCGATGGTGGGACAATCAGACGGAAATTGACCTGGTGGCTTACGATACCAAAGGCTCCGATATAATTTTTGGCGAATGCAAGTACCACGAACAACCAGTCGATGTCGATGTTTTTTATGCGTTGGTAAAAAAAGCTGAAGCTGTTGCATGGAAACAAAACCAGCGTAAAAACTGGTACGTTTTGTTTAGCATCAATGGATTCACCGAAGCTATGCAGGTTTTGGCGAAAGAACGAGAAGATATCATACTCTCAAGATGATTCCTGTATAGTAGACTGCTTTTTACTTGACATTCGTAAGTTGTTCAAATTATCGGCATAAATTTTTTAATTTATTTTCATAGCTCTCTTAAATTGGCAATAAGTCTCCGCATTTCCAAACATTTGCGGAGACTTATTGCGGGTAATTATTTACAATTGGTTAATTGAGAACTATAATATTAATTAAGAAACTTTTTGAAGCAGGTGATTTCATGGAAAATCCTTATTTCGATGAGATTAAAAAAATATTTGAAAACAGCAATGGAATCGTAGAAAGGGCAGATATTGCTGATATCCATTACCGGCATATCAATAAACTCTTAAAAGATGGAACTATTATACGTGTTAAAAGAGGCATTTACCAATGGGTTGATGGTGTGGAGAAAGACGAAATTGAAATCCTCTTCAAAATTATACCTGAAGCAATTTTGTCAATGGAAAGTGCATTGTACTATTATGGCTATACAGATCGTACTCCTGATTATTGGGCTATTTCTGTAAATAGGGATATCAATAAAAACAAATTAAAAGTTATCTATCCGCCAATTAAACCATACTATGTTGAAGCAGATTATTTGGAGTTGGGTTTAAGCGAAGGCAATATTAATGGAATTCAAGTTCGTATTTACAACAAGGAAAGGACCATTTGCGATATACTTAAATATGTGAACAAGTTAGACAGGGAAATTGTGAATAAAGCAATTCAATCCTATGTTAAAGACCCTCGAAAAAATATTCCGTTGTTACTTGATTACGGGAAAAAGTTAAAAGTATCTAAAAAAATACAAATGTGGCTGGGAGTGTGGCTCTAAATTGGATAAAGGGCAATCCGTCTTAGACAAACTAAGAAACAAGGCACATCGAGAAGGAAAGAGTCTACAAAAATTATTACAACTATTCTGCCAAGAAGAATTTCTTAGACGGCTTCAGCATTCAACATTTTCCAATAACTTTATATTAAAGGGCGGACTTTTTCTCTATTATTTGAGTGAATTCAAAGGTCGGCCTACCATGGATATTGATTTCGCAATGAGATATCTGTCAAATACTACAGAAAATATTGTGAGAATCATCATGGAAATTCTATCTGGAGAGACTGAGAACGATTATATAACCTTTCAATTTTTGAGTACAGAGCTTATTGCGGAACAAAAAGAATACCATGGAGTAAGAATAAAGCTTGTTGCTCAGATAAAAAATACCCGAACTCCTTTTCATATTGATTTAGGTATAGGCGATGTTATTGTTCCCAAACCAGAAACCAGAGAGTTGCCAACCCAATTAGATGAATTTAAAAAACCTGAAGTTTTGACATACTCACTCGAATCAACAATATCAGAAAAATTTGAAGCAATCATATCCCTAATGGAACTAAGTAGTAGGATGAAAGATTATTATGATATCTATTTTCTTGCCAATTCATATTTTTTTGACGCTAGAAAGCTTCAGGAAGCACTTTCGGAAACACTAAAAAACAGAGGAACAAACTATGAATCAGATACGCTTGAAAAAGTGAGAGCATTTCAGGCTGATAAGGACATGAACCTAAAATGGAGCCATTTTATTAAGACGCTAGGAATAGATTTGCCATTTTTCGAGGTAATTGAAACCCTATATTCTTTTATGCACCCGATTTTCTGGGCTATTATTAATGAGAGCGAAATATTCGGTACATGGAATCCTCAAACCAACAATTTTTTTGATTAATTTTAACTAAGGGTTTCAGATATAAGTCGCGTGGTATCCGATTTAATGAGCTGGAATATGTTTAAATTTCTCTTTAACTAGTTGAATACCATCCGGATCTTCTAATATCTCTTTTTCAATCGGTGTTAAATAGTTACTTACTTCAAGCAGATATAAATTTTATGCAGATATTGCAATGTACTTAAAGGATATTCATGATGTCCTTTACGATAGACATAGTCAATCGGTGGTCAAGGCCGTGATTGAAGTGGCACATACCCTAGACCTTTCAGTAGTGGCTGAAGGTGTTGAAACAGATGAACATGTAAGAATTCTAAAATTAAAAGAGTGTGATAAAATAAAAGGTGAAACTATCTCATGAATAAACACTCTTAACCCTTTCCAACGAGCTCTAAAATAGGCTCGTTTTCGTTTTGGTTAAATGTTAACTCCTTGGAAACGAGCTTCTTGGTCTTGTTATAAAATGCACCCTCAAACCAATTTACTGCTTTAAATAAGCTTCCACCAAGTACCAGTCCCCCTAATACATCGAGAAGAGTGTGCTGTTTTAGGAATAATGTCGACAAGATAACTAGAATAACCGCTCCCCGGATTATTAATGAAATC
>JAJZSC010000123.1 GCA_021849995.1 Bacillota bacterium
GGATATAGGTACTATTGACACTATTGAAAAATTGGAACGCATGCTTCAGGTGCTGGAAATGTTCCTGGAACTTGTCAGCCGTGCCGAGGAAGAGGCAATATTGATTGTGCTGCGTAATAGTCTACTACGGGTTGAAGCATACCACCAACTAATTTCCGCAAATCAGTAATACAAGGCGCTTAAACAACGATAATAAAGGCGGGAATGTAATGGACGAGCTTGAAAGTTTGATTGAACAGCAACAGTATAACGAAGCATATGCGGTAATCAAACAGAAATTAGAGAGCACTCCGGAAAATACCGAACTACTGCAAAAGTTGGGACTAGTTCTTTATTACTTAGGGGATTTAACTCAGGCTGAAGACTATCTTATCAAATGCTTTGAAATCCAAGGCAGTCTTGAGAACTTGTATAATGTTATTGTTGTAAAGCATGAACTGAAAAAGCATGAAGAAGTTATTTATTTGGCTGGTGAATATTTGGCTATCGATCCCAACAACGTTTCGGCGCTAGATATATTAGGCAATAGTTATTGTGCTAAGGATGATTATCCTAACGCGCTTAAAGCTTATGAAAAAGCCTATCGTGTTAATCAACATGAAGCTTTAGGTGAAAAAATTCAATATGCTAAAGAAAAAATCGCGGAAATTATTAAGCAGCAAGAAAAAGTTCGCTTGCTAGGTTGGTCTGACGACTTTTATAAACTTTCTATGTTTGGCGCTAAAAACCGAAAGGGAAGGGAATTGAGTTTCCCTTTTCTGTTCAAAGATCAAGTAATCGAATATAAGCTTATGGAGATATTTGTAAAGTACGGCTATAAAGTAATGAGTCAAGTTAGTGTGCTTGATATTGGCTGCGGAGACGGCAGATTCTTGCGTCAGCTTATCGACTGGGGTGCTGAGCCGGACAGGTTGGCCGGTGTAGATATTAACAAGGATATTATTGCTCTGGCGCAGAAACTGTCGGCCCCCGGTATTAACTATGAGGTGGCGCATGCCGATCAACTACCTTATGAGGACAAAAGCTTTGATATTATATTGATGATTGGTGTTATGCAGCATATTATGGAAAAATCATTACGCCGGAGGATTGCCGACGAACTGTTAAGAGTACTGAAAGATGACGGAATACTGATCTGTTATAATATAAACGAAAATGCTGAAACCAAATTTCAACATAAACAGCTGCGGGAAAGCACGAAGGGTATTACTGAAAAGGAACTAAAAAAGATTTTTGTGTCTTGTAACGTAGATCATGAGAACATTTTATTGTCTGATAGCATTATTTTTAGAAATGTTCCGGTTCAATGGGGAAGCTTATTTGACAGGGCTTTGTCTTCTGTTGCAGAATCCCATGATTATGGCATAGCTGTTATTACAAAGGTGGTTTAGCATTAGGTCATGCCGTTATCTTGCTAAAAAATTAAAAGAAATATTTTAAGGTGGATACTGCTATGTTTAATAATAAGGCTATTTTAATTACAGGCGGCACAGGTTCATTTGGCAGGCAGTGCGTCAAAACTATTCTTAACAACTTTCAGCCGAAAAAACTCATTATATATTCCCGGGATGAACTCAAACAATTTGAGATGCAGCAGGAATTTAATTCAGACTGTATGCGCTATTTTATTGGCGATGTACGGGATGGTGAACGTCTGACACAAGCGATGCGTGGTGTTGACTACGTGATTCATGCTGCCGCTCTGAAACAAGTGCCTGCAGCTGAATATAACCCGATGGAATGTATTAAAACGAATATTTATGGCGCTGAAAACGTTATTAAAGCTGCAATTGAAAATGGTGTGGAAAAGGTTATTGCCTTATCGACGGATAAAGCAGCCAATCCTGTCAATTTGTATGGCGCAACCAAACTGGCATCAGACAAATTGTTTGTTGCTGCCAATAATATTGCGGGCGGGCCAAAGCCTCGTTTTGCTGTAGTGCGTTACGGCAATGTTGTAGGCTCACGCGGTTCAGTAGTGCCATTTTTTAAAAAGCTTAGAGACAATGGTTCCCCAAAACTGCCGATTACTGATTTGCGTATGACTAGATTTTGGATTACCCTGCCTCAAGGAATAGAATTTGTTCTTAAGGCGTTTAACAGAATGCAGGGAGGGGAAATTTTTGTACCCAAAATTCCCTCCAGCAAAATTACTGATTTGGCACAAGCTATAGCTGCTGAGCTACCCTTAGAAATTATCGGTATAAGGCCGGGAGAAAAGCTGCATGAGATTATGTGCCCCGCTGATGATTCACATTTAGTGCTGGAATTCCATGATCATTATATTATTAAGCCGACGATAAGTTTCTTTACCCCGGTTGATTACAGCATAAACCCGGTAGGAGAGGTTGGCCAGCCGGTAGCACAAGGCTTTGAATACAACTCCGGCACTAATCCGCATTTTCTGACGGTCGAAGAATTACGGGAGTTGATATAACTTATGCGCCATATCCCGTATGCACGTCAACATATTAGCCAGGATGATATTCAGGCGGTTATGGATACTCTTCAGTCCGACTGGCTTACGCAGGGGCCGGCGGTGGAAAGATTTGAACAGGCGGTTGCAAGGTATTGCGGAGCCCGTTATGCTGTTGCCGTAAATAGCGCCACGTCTGCTCTTCATGTTGCTTGCCTCGCTGCAGGGCTTGGCGAGGGAGACTTGCTGTGGACATCGCCTAATACATTTGTTGCTTCTGCTAACTGTGCGCTGTACACTGGAGCTGCGGTAGATTTTGTCGATATTGATACTCAGACTTATAATATGAGTGTAAGCGAGTTAAGCGACAAACTTAACTATGCCCGCCGGACAGGGGAATTTCCCAAGGTGATTATTCCAGTTCATTTTGCAGGACAGTCTTGTGATATGAAAGGCATCCACGCTCTCTCCCGGCAATATGGTTTTACAGTTATTGAAGATGCTTCTCACGCGATTGGCGGGAATTATCTTGGAAGCAAGATTGGTTCATGCCGTTTTTCCGATATGACGGTGCTGAGCTTTCATCCCGTAAAAATTATTACCAGCGGTGAAGGCGGCATGGTTTTAACGAATCGCCAGGATTTGTACGAAAAATTGATGTTATTTAGAAGTCACGGTATTACGCGCGGACAGGAACTCTTGGAAGGTCAATCTCACGGCCCATGGTATTACGAGCAGATTTCGTTAGGCTTTAACTATCGTATAACCGATATTCAGGCCGCGTTAGGCGAGAATCAGCTTAAACGTATTGACGAATTTGTTGCCCGCCGCCGGCAGCTAGCCAAGCAATATAGTTTAGGATTGCAGGATTTACCGATTATCCTGCCTTGGCAGCATCCTGACGTTTATTCTTCATGGCATCTCTATGTGATTATGTTAGATCAGGAAAAATGCAAAAAGCACAGACGTCAGGTATTTGAAGAGCTGCGACAGGCAGGAATAGGGGTCAATGTACACTATATTCCTGTGCATACTCAGCCGTATTATCAAAAACTGGGCTTTAAACATGGTGATTTTCCGGCAGCAGAGCATTATTATCAGGGAGTTGTCAGTATACCGATGTATTATAGCTTTACTGACGAGGAACAAGATTATGTGATCGCTAAGATCCGCGAGGTTATCCAATGAAGTTGGGATTAGGTACCGTTCAATTTGGTCTTGATTACGGCATATCCAATCAGCAGGGAAAAACTTCCGCAAATGAAGCGGAGAAAATTCTGGCGGTTGCAGCGTGTAATGGCATGCGGGTATTGGATACTGCCGCACTCTATGGCGGAAGCGAAGATATGCTGGGACAGCTATTGCCACCAGAGCATGATTTTAATGTTGTTACTAAAACACCGAAGTTTTCTGCTGCGAGCATTACTGAACGTGATGCCAAGCAGTTGGAAGATACTTTTTATCAGTCATTGACAAAAATGCGCCAGAATTCGATTTATGGGCTGTTGGTTCATCATGCGGATGATCTACTCTCACTTAATGGAAACTTGTTGTTCGAGAAGATGAAACAGTTAAAAGAAAAAGGGCTTGTTCAAAAAGTTGGCGTATCTGTGTACAATGCAGAACAGATCGACGGAATTTTAGCTAAATATCAGATAGATTTAATTCAACTGCCAGTCAATGTATTGGATCAGCGGTTATTGCGCACAGGATGCCTGGGGCAACTAAAAAGGCAAGGCATTGAAATTCATGTGAGGTCTGCCTTTTTGCAGGGTTTGCTGTTAACGGAACCGCACGCATTATCCTCATATTTTGAAAAGATAAAGGCGCATTTGCAGGGTTATCGTCAGTTTATAACAAAACAAAACCTTACACCTGTTCAAGCGGCATTAGGATTCGTATTGGCGCAAGATGAAGTGGATAGTGTAGTATGTGGAGTGAATAATTGCCAGCAGCTTAGTGAAATATGTCAACAGATAAAACAGCCGATGAGTTTTGAAGGGTTTGAACAGTTTGCCCTTGATGATGAAAATATATTAAATCCGGCCAAATGGAGGCTATAATATGATATTGGCAATATTACAGGCTCGGGTATCTTCCACGCGTTTACCCGGAAAAGTGCTAAAGCCGATCATGGGTGTGCCGATGCTGCTGCGCCAAACAGAACGGATTGGGCGTGCCAAGAATATTAACAAAATGATTGTGGCTACCAGCAGAGAGCAGGGTGATGATGTTTTGGAACAGTTGTGCCTGGCTAACGGCATATACTGCTTTCGCGGCAGCCTTTCTGACGTACTGGAGCGTTTTTATCAAGCTGCCAAAGTGTTTAACCCTTCGCATGTTGTCAGACTTACCGGAGATTGTCCGCTTGTCGATCCTGAACTGATTGATAAGGTAATAGATTATCATGTTCAAGGAAACTACGATTATAGCAGTAACGTAGTTGAACCAACTTATCCTGATGGCTTAGATGTTGAAGTTATGCGTTTTTCTGTTCTGGAATGTATGGTCAAGGAAGCAGTACTGCACTATCAGCGTGAGCATGTGACACAGTATGTCTTGCAAAACCCTACACTTTTTAGTATAGGCAGTGTAAAAGATGCAGTGGACTTGTCAGCTTTGCGGTGGACTGTGGATGAGCCCGAAGACTTTACGTTAATTAAACACATATATGAAAATTTATATCCTCAAAATCCAGCGTTTACGACCAAGGATATTTTGCAATATCTTAAAGAGCACCCTGAGTTTATCACGGCTAATACTATGTTCAAACGTAATGAAGGATTGGCAAAATCCTTATTGCAAGATGGAATATGAAAAAGCAGTAAAGAAGGGATAGTATGTCGGAACGGTATCATCATTCCGAAGAAATGCTGGCCAGAGCATTAAAAACCATTCCGCTGGGAACGCAGACGTTTAGTAAGAGCAAGACCCAATATCCATACGGGGCATCGCCATATTACGTTACAAAGGGCAAAGGCAGTCGTGTATGGGATATTGACGGCAATGAATATATTGATTTTATAAATAGTCTTGCTGCAGTGACTTTGGGTTATAATGATGCTGATGTGACGATGGCTGTACAGCGCCAGCTTGAACAAGGAACAATATTTTCTTTGCCGCACCCGATAGAGGTTGAAGTATCGGAAAAAATAGCCGAAATAATACCCTGTGCTGAAATGGTACGATATGGCAAGAACGGGTCGGACGCTACAACTGGGGCCATACGTTTGGCACGGGCCTATACCGGCCGCGATCATGTGGCGGTCTGCGGTTATCACGGGTGGCAAGATTGGTATATCGGATCTACCTTGAGAAATAAAGGCGTGCCACAGGCTACAGCTAAGCTTACTCATACTTTTATGTATAATGACATAGGCTCTCTCCAAGCACTGTTTAAGCAGTACCCTAATCAAATTGCTGCCGTTATACTAGAACCCATGAATGTTACTCAACCTGAACAGGGGTTCTTGGGTGAACTGAGGGAAGTTACCCATGCAAATGGGGCAATTCTCGTGTTCGATGAAATGGTAACCGGATTTCGCTATGCTAACGGTGGAGCCCAGGAGTATTTTGGGGTAAAACCGGATTTGGCATGTTTTGGCAAAGGTATAGCCAATGGATATCCGATTTCGGTCGTAGCGGGCAAAGCGGAAATCATGTACTTGATGGAAGAAATATTTTTCTCGTTTACTTTTGGCGGAGAGACACTCTCTTTAGCTGCTGCCTTGGCAACTATGAACAAATATCAGCGAGAGCCTGTCATCAAGACTATGGAGAAGCAAGGCGAAAAAATCATCAAAGGTGTTAGGTTGCTGATTAAGCAGCATGGTGTAGAACGTTTTCTTTCTATAGCCGGACATCCTTGCTGGTCATTTCTGCTCATCAAGGATACGGAACATTACACTATGTGGCAAATTAAAACTCTTTTTTTGCAAGAAATGTATGCCAGGGGAATTTTGACGTTAGGCACACATAACATGAGTTATTCCCATACGGATGAAGATATACAAACGCTATTGAAAGCCTATGATGAGATATTGCCTTTAATCAGAGATGCTGTGGAAAATCAGTGTTTGGATGCGTATTTAAAATGCAATACACTTGAGCCGCTGTTTAGAATTCGTTAATTAGGCAGTACTTAGATGATAGATGTTATTTTTCGGGCAGACTCTTCAAATAAGATAGGAAGCGGCCATATAATGCGCTGCCTTACATTAGCCGATAGTCTTGCTGGTAAAGGATGCTTAATCAGTTTTATTTGCCGGCGACTTCCTAGTAATATGACGGAATACATTAGAGGGAAAGGCTATCGAGTACATACTCTAGATTACGATGATTGTATAGATAAGCCGTGGTATGCGGATGCTTTAGCAACAATACGTTATTTGCAGACTGTAAATAAGTTTGCTAAATATTTAATTGTTGACCATTATGGGCTTGACAGCCGGTGGGAGAATTTATTACGTCCTTACGCCAAGTGCATTATGGTCATTGATGATTTAGCCAATCGTCCGCATCAGTGCGATGTATTGCTGGACCAAAACTATTATAAAGATTTTGAGAAAAGATATGATAATTTGATTCCTCCGACTTGCGTGAAATTGCTGGGTCCCAAGTATGCATTATTGCGGCCTCAATTCCACGAAGCACGAAGAATGTTACGTCAGCGTGACGGTATTGTAAAGCGGGTGTTAATATTTTTTGGGGGTAGCGACCCTACCAATGAAACTGAAAAAGCCTTAAAGGCTGTCCGAATCCTTAATTGTCCAGATGTTCGATTTGATGTAGTAGTAGGCAGTTCTAATTCGGGTAAAGAAGTAATTAAGCAAATGTGTGATGATATACCAAATATGATGTTTTATTGCCAGGTGGAAAATATGGCTGAACTCATGGCGAAAGCTGATTTAGCGATCGGTGCAGGTGGAACTGCTACTTGGGAACGATGTTATTTGGGTTTACCGACGATCAGTATTGTTACAGCTGATAATCAGCAAAAAATAATTCGCGATTTAGGCAGGTTGGGCGTTGTAATTGGACTTGGAAGATCAGAAGAAGTGTCAGTAGTTATGATAAGGGATACTTTGAAACAGGTGATAGAAAACCACGATTTGGTTAATGAGTTAAGCCAGAAAAGCTTTCTACTTATGGACGGTCACAGGGAAGACTTTATTTCTACAGTATTAACGGGAGGCACCAATGTTCAGTCTAAGGAACAGTGACCTAAGAAGGATTAAGGAAGAGGACTTAGAATTAATCTTGGCCTGGCGAAATTCTGGGCATGTGCGAACGAACATGTTCAACAGTCAAATTATTAGTTGGCAGGAACATATCGCTTGGTTTGACAAGCTAAAGCAGCGCATGGATCAAACCGTACTTATCTATTCTTATAAGGATACGCCGCTAGGAGTTGTTAATTTTACTAAGATTGATCGAAAAAACGGGCGTTGTGATTGGGGATTTTATATAGGGTGTACACAAGCGCCGTCTGGTAGTGGAACTGCAATGGGCCTTTTGGGACTTGATTATAGA
>JAJZSC010000124.1 GCA_021849995.1 Bacillota bacterium
AGGGAAAAAGCTTAACTTTTTAAGAGGATTTTCACCAGGGGGCTACCTTTCTTTTTTTAACAACTATGATAAGAATAAAGCCTGTTTACTATAAAATTTGTTATATATTTTTTCATTAGCTTAATAAACAAAGATAGTAAAATAAAGCTTAAAAAGACAAATTATAAAAATTAAATAATTCAAGAAAGCTAAGCAGGAATATCAGAATAGGTGTCGTATATATAATTATAGAGATTGTATACAATCAGTACACAATAGCGAAAAAAAGGAGGTGAACACTTTGACCAAGGAGTCTCGCAAAAATATAGCATACAATTATTTACGGGAAGCCATCTTGACATGGAAACTCCACCCAGGCAGCCCAATTGTGGAACAGGATATCTCAGATCAATTAAGCATTAGTCGAACTCCAGTACGCGAGGCGCTAAAGCTCCTTGAGGCTGAGGGATTAGTCAAGGTCATGCCTCAAAGGGGAACATTTGTATTTGAGTTGTCAACTCAGGATGTTGAGGAGATATTTGCCCTTAGAGAAAACTTGGAAGTCTTGGCATTGCAGGCCGCAATCCAGAGTATTCCTATAGATGAACTTAATAATTTAGAAGCTTATCTTACTACCTTAACTGAGCAAAGTCCGCCCGAACATTTCTTCACCAGTGACAGGCAGTTACATGCTTTAATAGTCGTCAATGGTGGTAACGAACGTCTCGCACTTTTTCTAGATTCACTCAATGCTCAGGTAGAACAGGTGAGACGTGTTTCAGCCCTCAGGCCTAATCGTTTGGATGTGTCAATGCGCGAGCATCTCGCGATAGTTCAAGCGATCCAAGCTAGAGATATTATTACAGCTGAAGCTGAGTTGCGCCAGCATATTCGGAATGTCAAGCAGAGCACCTTGGATGTATGCCGAAATATGTGGTGGCAAGGCACGATAGGGAAATAGTGACAAGTAATTGTTTATTTATATTTTTGATTGTATACAACTGAAACACTAGCAGCATACGAAATGGTCTAAAGGAGATGATTCAGGTGGAACTTAATCAAGAACAAAAAGAAATGCTCGAAGGAAAACATGGAGATCCTAAGAAAAAAGCAATGGAAATCCTGGTTCAACTTGGAGAAATATATGGAGCTAAAAGAATGGTTCCGATTACAAGCGTTCATATGGCTGGGTCTTCTGTAGTCGTGGCCGGTAAGGCAGGTACTAAACTAGTTGAACAGATGGCAGCCCAAGGTGGGGAGTTTGTTCCAGTAACGACCTTGAATTCGGGTGCTTGTGATATGGCTAGTCCTGGAGTAATTGGATTTCCAGAAGATTTAGTTAAGATGCAAGAAAGATTAACTAATGCTTACTGTGAAATGGGAGCTATCAGCTATCATTCCTGTACTCCATATTATTCTGACAATGTTCCTAAGCCGGGGGCGCATGTTGCCTGGGGTGAATCATCGGCAATTATTTTTGCTAACTCCGTACTAGGAGCTCGTACGAACCGTGAAGGTGGTCCTACCGGACTTGCTGCTGCATTAACTGGTTATGTACCTGAATATGGATTTCATTTAGATGAAAACAGACGAGGCCAAGTTTTGGTCAAAGTGGAGGAAGTTCCGACAGATATCAATGAGTTTGGTACCCTTGGCTATTACGTTGGTCAGATTTGTGGAGATAGAGTTCCAGTTTTCCTTGGAATTGAAAAGGCAAAGATGGATGAATTGAAAATGCTTGGAGCCGCACTTGCTTCTTCAGGTGCTTGTGCTCTATTTCATATCGTTGGGTTAACACCTGAAGCACCAACCTTAGAAGCGGCTATGGGCGGGCTCGAACCTGAACAAGAAGTTATTTATGGTCTAGAGCAGAAGCGAGAAGCTATGGCTAAGCTTAACAAAGCTCCAAATGACCACGTGGATATGGTAGTAATTGGTTGTCCCCATGCCTCCATCTCTGAGCTTCAAGCAATCGCCGAGTTATTTAAAACTAGACGAGTAAAAAAAGGGATACAGGTCTGGATCCTTACACCCGTTACAACAAAAGCTTTAGCTGAGCGTATGGGGCTTGTGAAGATTATTGAAGAAGCTGGAGCACAGATTGTCTGCGATACTTGCATTATCTTAGCACCTATGAAGGAAGTAATGGCAAAAGATGGCCTTTCTTCAGTATCAACGAACTCTGCTAAATTAGCTCACTATGCACCAGGTCAGTGGGGTTTCAACGTACATTACGGCTCCCTTGAAAGATGTATCGAATCAGCAGTTACCGGGAGGTGGAAATAAGAAATGAGCACACTTACTTTTACTGGCAAAAGGATTGTAGGAGGAAAGGTTGAAGGGGAAGCCTTAGTATGTTCTGAACCAATCTGTTTTCTTGGTGGTGTTGATGTCAATACTGGGATGATAACCGAAAAGGGCCATCAACTCGAAGGAAAAAGTATGAAGGATAAGATTCTTGTATTCCCAACTGGTAAAGGCTCTACTGGTGGTTCTTATTTGATTTATGAGACTGCAAGTAATGGTATGGGTCCATTAGCTATGCTTAATCGTAAGGTAGAAGTTGTAACTGCTATAGGCTGTATTATTGCTGAAATTCCAGTCATAGATAGAATCGAACCAGATCCGATCGATGTAATCAAAGACGGAGATTATGTCATAGTTGATGCTGACCAAGGCACGATAACTGTCATACAGAAATAAAAACGCTGGAGGGGAAACAATGTCGACTCTAAGTAAAGAATACCGTGAGCGCCTAGAAAAACTGTCAACTACAAATATTTCTGACGCTTTGGATAAGTTAGATATTAGAGGAACAGCACTCGGAATTCGCCCGCTTTGGGGAGCACCCAAAATCATTGGGACCGCAGTTACGATTAAGATGACTGCGGCTGGTCAGACAAAATCTCAGTATCACCTTGGAAGTGCTGCCATCGACAGTGCTAGTGAAGGAGATATCATCCTGGTAGATAATGGCGGACGTACAGATGTTTCAGTTTGGGGAGGTATCCTAGCTACCGGTGCGAAAAAGAAAGGAATAGTTGGGGTTATTGCGGACGGCGCTTGTCGTGATGCAGATGAATATTTGGCTATGAATTATCCGGTTTTTGCCCGGGCTGCAGTGCCATTAACTGCACGTGGTCGTGTAATCCAAGAATCCTATAATACGATGATCCAAATCGGTGGAGTACAAGTTCGTCCTGGTGATGTAGTTATGGCAGATGCTAATGGTGTGGTAGTAATTCCAGTGGAAAAGCTTGATGAAGTCTTAGCTGATGCAGAATTAGTTCTTGAGAAAGAATTACAAATGATGGCAGACATAGAAAATGGCTTATCCATGATGGAAGTTGACCAAAAATACCGTTATGAAACAATGCTAAAATAATAATAAACATTTCGAAAATTAGCCAGGTAAACAGAACTTAAAAAGTTTCAAAATTTAATGCAGAATGAAATTTTTAAAAAGTAATTAACAAGAGAGTGTGAAAAATGGACAAGAATATCATTGAGCAATTTGCGAAGATGCCAACAGGAAACTTAAGTGATGCCTTTGGTAAAAAGGGTAATATGGATTGCGGTATTAAACCAGTATTTCCTGAAGCCAGAATGGCTGGACCTGCTTTCACCGCGAGATTGCAACCAGGAGATAATTTAGGTGCACATATTGCTTTGAATCAAGCTCCTGCTGGTTCTGTGCTTGTACTTGATTTTAGAGGCTATACGGGCGCTGGGCCGTTTGGAGAGATCATGGCTTTGGCTTGCCAACAACGTGGTTTGGCCGGAGTTGTTATTAATGGAGCTTGTAGAGATAGCCTCAATATCAAGGAATTGGGTTTTCCCGTGTTTGTCAGGGGCCTAAACCCTGGTGGGACTGTTAAAGAGAGCCTAGGAGAAATGAATGTACCGGTTAGCTGCGGTGGAGTGACAGTTAATCCAGGGGACATTGTGGTTGGAGACGCTGACGGGGTAGTTGTTATTCCACAAGAAAATGCAGAAGCTGTGCTCGAGAAAGCTCAACAAATTGTGGTAAATGAGGCAAAAATTATGGAGCTAATCAAGGCTGGCGAATCAACCATGGAGATATTCAAATTTAACGAACTTATAGCTAAGAAAAAAGGGTAAGGAGTTAGAAATATGCAAAATGAACGAATTGAGCGTTGGCGTAAATTCGGTACATCGAACATCACAGATGCCTTAGATAAGTTAGGTCTGGATGGAGGATGTTTGGACATAAAGCCAATCGTGCAGGGAGCTAGAATGGTTGGAACTGCTTACACTGTACACTACATTCCGTGTGGACCTGTAAAAGGTACAGTTGGTGACTATATAGATGATGTAAACCCTGGTGATGTTATTGTTATTGATAATGGCGGAAGGACATTTTGTACCGTCTGGGGTGATTTACTGACTCTGTTGGCAACCAAAAAAGGGATCGAAGGTACAGTCATTGACGGAGTGTGTAGGGATGTACCTACTATCAGAGAGTTAAAGTACCCGTTATTTTCCAAGGGCCATTTTATGGTAACTGGCAAAGATAGGGTAGAAGTAGATGCAGTACAAATTCCTGTGACTGTCGGGGGAATCAAGGTCTGCCCAGGGGATATCCTTGTTGGAGATGAGAATGGAGTTGTTGTTATTCCCCAAGATAAGGCAGATGAAGTTTACAAGATTGCCGTGGAAATTGATGAAGCAGAAGAAGGTATCGCCAGTTTGATTAGCGAGGGCTACACCATTCGAGAGGCTAGAAAAAGATACGGCTATCATACCCTTCAACGGAAGTAGGAAAATATGCCCATGGTCTAGTTTACGGATGTTATCGGGCAAATTATTAGCTTATGATTAACTGTCTCACTAAACATAACTTCAGCTGCGATAGAGTTGCTTGTCCGTTAGAAAATAACTGGGGGTGGGAGCACACCGAAAAGCGCAAAATACATAATTATTAGAGATCAGTACCTATTGTTACCTATTTAAATTTTAGGGGAGGAAGATTTTGTGAAAAAAATTAAAAAGGCGTTGAAATTTTCTGTAGTCTTCGGCTTAGTAATATCACTTCTTCTTACTGGTTGTAGTTCTCAGAGCAAGTCAGAGCCTAGTGCTGCAAGTGCAGGAAAAACAAAATACCCTGAAAAACCCATTACTATGATTGTTCCATGGGCAGCTGGAGGTGGCACAGATTTAATCTTTAGAAAATTAGCTGACTTGATGTCAAAGGATCTAGGTCAACCGGTAGTTATCCAAAATGTAAACGGTGCAGGTGGCCAAGTTGGATTTAAGCAGATTGCTAATGCAAAACCAGATGGATATACAGTTGGTGCTACTACGATATCAATGCTATTGCAGAAAGCAACTCAACCAGATGGTTTAGGAGTAAATAACTTTACGAATATTGCAATGATAAATCAGGATCCAGCTACGCTAACCGTAAAAGCTGATTCTCCCTACAAAGATGTAGCTTCTTTTGTTGAGGCTGCGAAAAAGGAACCCGGAAAGCTGCGCATATCAAACTCTGGGGCTAAAGGCGTATGGCACGTAGCGTCAATGCTATATGAAAAACAGGCTGGTATCAAAGTTATCCATCTTCCTTATGATGGTGCGAATCCTGCAGCAATTGCTGTTGGTGGAGGGCATGCTGAAGCTACAACAGCAAGTCCTCCAGAAGTAAAACCCTTAGTAGATTCTGGCAAACTAAAGGTACTTGCCGTAATGGATAATAAACGTCATCCACTATATCCAAATGTACCAACCCTAAAAGAAAGTGGATATGACTTGTCTTTTGGTGTTTGGAGATCATTAGTTGGTCCTAAAGGTATTCCTGCAGATATCACGAGCAAGTTAGAAGCATCTGTCAAAAAAGCTGTTGAAAGTGAAGATTTCAAAAAATTTATGTCTGACAGTGGTTATGGCATAACCTACATGAATTCTGCTGATTTAACAAAGTTGATGACTAACCAAGAAAAAGAATTGGCAGAACTTCTAAAGTAAGGATATCTTATCTTTTTAACATCGTTCATAGGGGATACCGAGTCTATTGGTATCCCCTTTATAAACCAACATATATGAAGATATGGGGACAAGATTGTTTTTTTAAAAATGGATATATATGGATATAAGTAAATGAGGAGATATTCATGAGCAAATATACTGAGTTACTAGCAGCCCATATTGCAAGTATCAGCTATGATTCACTACCTGAGGCTGTTGTTCTAGAAGCAAAGAAAAGAGTTTTAGATGTTATAGGAATATCAATCGCTTCAATTCCCACGGAACAGGGTAAACGAATAAGGGAATACTGTCGGGATAAAGGATCAGAAGGTAGTAGTTCAATTTGGGGAACTACCGACAAGATCGATGAACAGTGGGCGACCATCGCAAATGCAGCTGCTGTATTTCATATGGAACTTGACGATGTTCACAGAACTTCCCACACTCATCCTTCTGTTACAACTATTCCACCAGCAATTGCTCTAGCAGAGGAGCTTGGTGCTTCTGGAAAAGACTTGATTACTGCTATTGTAGCCGGTTATGAGTCTGAAGTTCGTATCGGTAAAGCTGTGAGCCCATCTATTTATACAGATAAAGGGGTTATAGCACCGGGTATATTAGGTGCTTTTGGTAGTATGGCAGCTGCGGCTAACCTCAAGAACCTAAACGCAAAGCAAATTGCCTCCTTACTTGGAACAATTTCATACTTAACTCCATTGGGAATATTTGAAGGCTTTAGGCAAGGAAGTACTATTAAGGAGATTATTTTCGGTTGGGGTGCCGCTTTAGGCATCCAGGCTGTTGATTTTGAGTTAAATGGTTTTCACGGGCCTGCCAGCGCTCTGGAAGCACAGTTTGGGTTTGTGCCTGTAATGGCTAACAAGTGGGATTATTCACGCATTGAAGAAGGAATGGGACAAGAATGGGAGATCTTAAATACAGGTATTAAGCCTTATGCATGCTGTCGCCAGCATCATGCCGCGATAGATGCAGCCTTCGAGTTAAGGGCTAAAGGTGTAAAACCTGAAGATATTAGCTCGATTGTAAACTATACCTTCTCAGTTGCATCCCGTGGAGGGATTAAGCGCCCAGCCACTATAGCTGAAGCTAAATACAGTGCTCCGTACGTTATTGCAGTCGCACTTTATGAAGGTAAAGTGGAAGAAATGCAATTTACTATGGGAAAAATCCAGGACGAAAAGTTATTAAGTCTTGCACAAAAAATCGAAACAGTAGCAGATCCTGAAATCGATGCTTTATATGATGAAAAATGGCCTTCTCGTTTGGAAGTTACCACTGTAACTGGGGAAAAAATTGTAGTTTACGTTGAACTTCCCAAAGGTGAGCCAGAATTTCCAATGACCACTCTTGAAGCTAAGGAGAAATTTTTATCTTTAACCGTGGGTGTTGTAGGTAAGGAAAAAGCAAATAGGATCTTTGAAAAAGTAATGGATCTTGAAAACACAAGTAATATCAAGGAATTTACTAAAATTCTAGATTTAACCTAATACCAAACTAAAATCAATCCAATTGCACCAATCCACCGATCTGCTAATCCTTGTGCCGTCTCCTACTCTGGTATTTAATTTTTAATTAGGGAGGTGAATAACCAAATGAAAGAACGGGTTGTCTCTTTAGGAATCTTAGTCTTTGCCCTTGTTTATCTGTCCGGTTCAATAGCCCTAAAAGTAGGCACTCTGTCTGACCCTGGTCCTGGCTTTGTACCAGCTGCAATTGCTGCTGCCTTACTTATAGCCGCTGCTATTAATGCTTACCAAACCTTCAGCTCAGCTTCAAAAGAAGAAGGAGAAGCATGGTTGACTATGGCACCGATTGGAATGGCCTTAGCGCTCATTGCTTATCCCTTAATGTTAAGGCCCTTAAGCTATATTATAACT
>JAJZSC010000125.1 GCA_021849995.1 Bacillota bacterium
GCAGCACACGCAGTCTATACCAAGTACAAAGGAAAAATGATCGGTTCGATTGGAAATGCCACTGCTTTTTCCTTCTATGCTACCAAGAACCTGGCAACCGGGGAAGGCGGAATGGTTACCACTGATGATGCTGAGCTCGCTGACCGCATCAGGATTATGAGTACCCATGGAATGAGCAGGAATGCCTGGAACCGTTATACTGCTGCAGGATCCTGGTACTACGAAATCCTCTATCCCGGCTATAAGGATAATATGACAGATATCCAGGCAGCGCTCGGGCTCACCCAACTAGAGAAACTTGAGCGGATGCAGGGCCTTAGGGAGGAGATTGCCGGGCGATATAACGAGGAGTTCGGAAAAATGCCTGAACTGGAAATGCCAGTTGAGCTTGATTATGCCCGTCATGCCTGGCATTTGTATATTATAAAACTAAATCTGGATAGATTAACAATAGATAGAGCACAGTTTATAGAAGAACTAAAAGCGGAAAAGATAGGAACAAGTGTACACTTTATTCCCGTACCAATGCACCCGTATTACCGGGATAGGTTTGACTATAAGAAGGGGGATTTCCCTCGGGCTGAACAAACATTTGACCGTATCATTTCCTTGCCGCTCTATCCTAAAATGAGCAAGCAAGATACTGAAGATGTAATTGCGGCAGTTAAGAGTGTAGTGGAACGTTCAAGAGTTTAAAGGGAGGAAAACCAGGATGGGCCAGAGTTCGGCAACAATTAAAAGTCCTTCTCAAAACCCTTCAACTGAAGAAATGTCGATTCCCAATTACCCGCGCTGGCAGTTATTAGCCAAACGGGTACTTGATCTAATAGTTGCTGCAGTGTTGCTTGTCCTGATCTCGCCACTCTGGTTATTTATAGTTATCTGGATTCGCCTGGATTCACCTGGACCTGCTCTCTTTAAACAAAAAAGGGTAGGACTTAGGGGTGAGCTTTATACGATTTATAAGTTCAGGACAATGGTTCAGAATGCGGAGGCTTTGTTTAAGGAAAAGCTCAGCAAGGTTGAGGATATAAACAGCTTTGTCTTCCAGGAAAAAGGTGACCCGAGAATCACCCGCAGCGGAAAGTTCTTAAGGAAAACCAGCCTTGATGAGCTTCCACAGCTCTTAAATATCCTGATAGGAAACATGAGCTTGGTGGGACCTAGGCCTGAGATTCCGGAAATAGTAAAAAAGTATACCCGTCAGCAAAGGGCACGTTTGAAAGTCTTGCCAGGGGTCACGGGGCTTGCTCAAATCAATGGGCGGAGTGAATTGACTCTTGGTGAAACTATGGCCTATGATTTGGAATACGTCAAAAGATGGAGCTTCTGGTTTGACCTAAAAATACTTTGGAAGACAATCTTTGTAGTTTTTACTGGGAAAGGAGCCTATTAGGCTCCTTTTTCGTACCTTTCAGAAAGTATAACTTTGTGGTCGGCATAAGTGCAACATCGGCTTCCGTCTTCGCCAAAGGCTCGGCGCAAGCCGTGTTTTCTTTATACCTTTCAGAAAGCTGTCAGATCGGATATGAGTATTTATGGTACCGGAACAGGTGAGTGAAGATCTCTTTCTCATTTAGTTTAGAAGACGAAGCTGATGTTTCTAGTTCGGTGCCGCCCGGATGGAGGAAAGGCGCTGCGGTATTGATTTAGAGCTTGACTTTGGTAGTCAGTGAATCTATAATTCAAGGCAGGAAGTAGTAGAAAATTAGTAGGAATATAGTAATTAATTAGGAAATACATAGTAATTCATTAGTATTTACTTATTAAAACCTCACTATACGGTAATACTATATTTAATGGGGGTGAGGACTTTTGGATAATTATGAATGGTTAACTGAAGTTATGAACCTATATACTTATGAGAGGTATTTAACTCGGAAAGAGATATTGTTTAGAGTCAAACCTAAGGCTCGAATGGAATTTTCCCAGATGTGGGATTGTATCATTGAACTTAGAAAAGCTAAGGGCCATGAACTTCCATTAAAGGACCAGACAGGCAGAAATTTTTGGTATATGATACCTCCATTCGCAGAAAAACTAATTCATGAAATAAGTTTTAAAGCCAAACACAGACTAGAAGAATTGGCAACAAAAGAACTCCATAGAAAATTGTTGATTGAAGATATGATGTTTGAAGAAGCCTTTTATTCCAGTGTAATTGAAGGTGCGTTTACTACCAAGCAAAGAGCAAAAGAAGTAGTAAGAAATAAGAACCCGAGAGATAAAAGTGAGCAAATGATCCTAAATAACTATCAGGCATTAGTTTTTATCCTTGAGAACCTAGATAAGGAACTAGATGAAGAACTCCTTATACAGATTCATAAAATAGTAACTTACAATACCTTGGATGAAGATGAACAAACCGAGCGGTATAGGGATGGCCAAGTATATGTTACTAATCCAAATGAAACAGAGCCTGTGTACGTTCCACCTAGTGCAGAAAAAGTAAAACCAATGATGGATGATTTGTTCAGCTTTATCAATGATAAAAGCGAAAGCAGCTTTGTTCATCCGGTAATTAAAGCAGCTATTATTCATTTTTACATTGGTTATGTACATCCGTTTTTTGATGGAAATGGCCGAGTCGCCCGGGCCTTATCTTATATGTATTTGCTCAAAGAAGGCTATGAGTTCTTTAAGTTCTTTTCGATATCAAGTATGATTAACAGGCACCGCAACAAATACTATAAATCGTTTATTGATTCTGAGGAAAATAACAATGATGTAACATATTTTATAATTGCCCAGCTTGTCATTTCTCTAGATTCAATTCAAGAAGTACTTGATAAATTACTTAACGAATTACAGAATCAGGTTCTTCAGGAGAATTTAATAAAAGACGGCATATTCTTAGCGTCAAGGCAGCATAAGTTTATTCAGATGGCTGAGAAGAAGGAATATAATACTATAACAATTGAGGACTACAAAAAGAAATTGAAGGTATCTTACGAGACCGCTAGAAAAGACTTAACAGAATTAGAGGAACTGGGAATTCTAAAAAAATTAAAGAAGGGTAACAAATATATTTTTATGTTTGTTGGTTTAAAGGGATACCTCAACTAAAGGAAGTTATTTTTGAAAGGGCTGAAATCCGCCCTTCTTTTTTAATTTTTAGCCTTATTTCTCAATCTAAAGAGGAATTTGCCTTAAAATGACGAATTTAAATCTGGCTAACCAAAAGGCAATAGAAGAGTTTGAAAAAAGATGAGTTGCCACAATTACGCTTAGGTTGTAGGAACTCGAAAAGTTGTACGATCATGATCAGGTTGTTGAATTCCCAAGGGTCATACAAACACGATTATGGCTAATTGTACAAACATAATAAAGGGAGGATAAACAAAGTGATAAGAGATAAACTACTGGATATTTTAGCTGAGATTATCGGAACTGATGAAGTTAGGAATAATCCGGATATCAGGATTTTTGAGCAGGGCTTGCTCGATTCGTTTGGAATTATTCAGTTATTCATAGAAATTAATGAACAGTTAAATATCGAAATTGCCCCAACTGAAGTCGATCGTGAGATGTGGGCTACTCCTAACAAAATTATTGCGTACCTTGAGGAGCGCGTCACTGCATGATACTAGGACGCTTGGTTTCTGTCGCAATTGCTTTAAGTCTCTTTTGCCTAAGCATCATTTATTCTGGGCCATTATCCTATAAAATAGTGGATCGGTTTTGGTTAAAGCCAGGGGTAACAGAGGCGATAGCTTCATCTCAAGCGCCCCTGGCTTTTCAAGGGACAATCCTTCAGCGTAAAGTATTTACTACGCCCGGCTTTCTTCCGGTTTATGGTTCATCGGAGATTTCTTCAATGTCTGAGTACCATCCATCAAATCTGTTTGGAATGAAGCAAACAGGGTTTATTCCCTTTATGATTGGCCGGGGAGGGTACCAGGACCTTGTCCATGTTTTAAGCTTGGGAGCACAGGGAGAGGTTTTAAAGGATAAGAAACTGGCTGTTATTCTTTCTGCCCAATGGTTCACACCTGAAGGAATAGGTAAGGATTATTTTGCTATGAACTTCTCACCTCTTCAGGCTTACAAGTTGTTAAGCAACCCTATGCTCTCCAATGAAACCAAGCAAGAGTTTGCTGAGAGAGTCATGGAATTCCCAGCAGTTCTTAATGATTACCCCGGCTTAAGACAAACACTAATTAAATACGCTAAACCGGATGACCCTCAAAGCGTAAAGGAAAGAGCATATCTTACTATAGGCAGGCTTGAGCTTTCAAGCCTAGAATTAAAGGATGCCTTGAAGACTTTGCTCTTCACTTATAAACTGAGTCCAGAAGGAGTTCAGAAATTAGCAAATCTAAAGTCTGACGAAAGTAAGCCTTTACCAAAATGGGAAGAATTACAGAAACAGGCGACCAAACGTGGGCAAGAAAATACAACTAATAATAACCTTGGGGTTGAAAACTCATATTATTTACAGTATCTACAACCAACTCTTGCCAAAAAACGCAATTCAGATCTCAATGCAACTTATAACCCTTCGCCAGAATACAAAGACTTAGAATTATTGCTTAAAGTAATAAAAGAACAAGGAGCAGAAGCTTTATTCATAGTAGTTCCGGTGAACGGTCGCTGGTATGATTATACCGGCTTTCCGCTCAAAGAACGGCAGGGATACTATCAGAAGGTGGACAAGATAATTAAGGATTCTGGATTTAAGGTAGCCAACTTTGGGCAGCATGAACATGAACTCTATTTCTTACAGGATGTAATGCACCTCGGCTGGAAAGGATGGGTGTACGTAGATGAAGCGCTTGACAACTTTTATAATGACCGTGTCTAGAAAGCCTTTTGTTAACCTGACCGGTCGAGTGATCTATTACTATCTGATTCTAATGGCACTTTTCCTTTTGTACTTTATCCAGAAAGAGCATACTCCTGCCCCATTTATCTACAACAATTTCTAAACAAAAGCTTAATAACTCTCCGCTCGAAAATGGCACTTACAAAGAAGGGAGTTAAAAGAAAGGTTTATAAACATAAAGGAGCTTTTTTAGCTAGTGGTAAAGAAGGGCTTATTAAAGCTGGCTTTATTCCAGCAGAAAAATGGGAAAGGTTACGAGACCTACAGGAATGGAGAAATTTGAATGCTTAGAGAAAAGATTGATGCATGGGCTATAGAATGTGCAGATAGAATTGCTCATAAACACAGGCAAAGAGCTTTGACCTACAAGGGATTAAAAGAGGAATCCGATGCTCTTGCTATTTGGATCTATGAGACCTACATGATCGAAGGAATCAAGCGGCAAACTCCGGTGATAGTCTATGGGCACAAGGAAAATGAGATGCTTGTCTCCTTTGTTGCCTCTATCAAATCCGGTAATCCGTATGTTCCGGTGGATTCTTCCGTCCCGGTCGAACGGTTTAAGCAAATTATTCAGGCTTCAGGGGCGAGACTCATACTCTCCCCCAAAACAGTACCTGATGAAATCAAAGAGCTAACTGACCTGAATCTCATCATTAAGGATAATATCTCCTTATTTGACGTGCTTGATTTTTACTCCAGATATATCGGACAAGTCCCGCCCACAGAGTGGCAGGTGGGGCTTGATGAGGTTTACTACATCATCTATACTTCCGGCAGTACCGGAGTCCCCAAAGGCGTGCAGATCACCTTGCGGGCCTTAGAGAGCTATCTCAACTGGGTAAACACTGCCTATCAGCCGGTTGAAAAGAGTGAGGTTTATCTTAATCAAGCGCCTTTTTCTTTTGACTTGTCTGTGATGGACTTATATATGTCCCTAAGCACTGGCGGAACCCTCTGGAGCGTGGACAAGGAGCAGATAGCTAATCCCAGAGAACTCTTTGAGTCCTTTAAGGAGTCCGAAGTAAGTATCTGGGTATCCACCCCCTCTTTTGCTGAAGTGTGCTTGATGGATAAGAGCTTTAACCAGGAGCTGCTGCCAAACCTTAAACGCTTCTTGTTTTGTGGGGAAGTACTAACCCATGATTGTGCAAGTAAACTCGTCCAGCGCTTTCCGAAGGGTTTGGTTGAGAACCTTTACGGCCCGACAGAAGCGACTGTAGCTGTTACTACTGTAACTATAACACCTGAGATTCATGATAAATACAATCCACTTCCGGTTGGAGCAGCTAAACCTGATTGTAAGGTCTTAATTTGTAACTCAGAAGCCTTGACTGAATACACCAAATCAGGAGATCTTACTAAAAAGCCAGAGATTCTGCCCGAAGAAGAGCGCGGGGAAATAATCATAGCCGGGCCAAATGTAAGTATCGGGTATTTGAATAACCCGGAGCAGACCGCGAAGGCCTTTTTCACCTGGGAAGAAAACGGAGAAAAACTGCAGGCTTACCGGACAGGGGATGCCGGGATGTGGAAGGAAGGACAGCTTTTCTTCTTTGGCCGTCTGGATTTCCAGGTAAAGCTTCATGGTTATAGGATAGAACTTGGAGATATCGAAGAGAACTTAAGGCAAATCGACTGGATCGATAATGCCGTTGTTCTTCCAATCGAGAGAAAGGGTAAGGTAGATTATCTTCATGCCTTTTTGACCGCGAACAAGGATATCACCTCAGAGTTTGAAGAAGCCCAGGCTGTCAGAGAAGCCTTAAGAAGCAGCCTTCCTGATTACATGATACCAAGAAGGATTAGTTTCCTAGAGAGAATGCCGATGACTCCTAATGGCAAAGTTGATCGCCGCGCTTTATTAGGAGGGCAGAAATGATTCCGTATGAGAATTTTCTATTCTTTGCCTACCTGCTGATCCCTCTCGTCCCCGCTGCAATTTTCGGCTTCAGCGGGCTTTCCGGGAAGGTCAGGGCCTTTTGGGCCTTGGTCTCCACCCTGATTATGCTCTATATAATTGCCCGGCCGGTGACAATACTCTATCAGATCATAGCCTTCTTTTTACTTGAATTTATTCTTGTAAGGGCATATTTATATTACCGACAGCATCCTTCGGCCAAGAACAATAATCTAGTCTTTTACCTGGCCGTCATTCTTTCTATCGCGCCTTTAGCCCTGGTTAAGCTTAATCCTTATCTAAGTTCTTTGGGGATCTGGAAGACTCCTATAGGTTTCTTAGGAATCTCCTACCTTACCTTTAGGACAGTCGGCACCGTGCTTGAGATTCGCGACGGACTGATTAAGGAGATTCAGTTCTTTAAATTCGTAACCTTTGTCCTGTTCTTTCCGACGCTGTCCTCAGGACCGATTGACCGCTACCGGCGCTTTCTCGATGATTTGAAAAAGCCCCTCTCAGCCAAAGAGTACTCCGAGTACTTCGCCGATGGGGTTGACCACATCTTCAGAGGATTCCTGTATAAGTTCATTATCGCCTATCTCATAAATAAGTACGCCATGGCACCACTTGGACAGGCCTGGGGCTTCTGGCCAACTTTTAAGTACATGTATGTATATAGCCTTTACCTTTTCTTTGACTTTGCCGGCTACAGCGCTTTCGCAGTAGGGGTCAGTTATATCTTAGGTATTAAGACCCCTGAAAACTTTAATAAACCTTTTATTGCCAAAAATATTAAAGACTTCTGGAACCGCTGGCATATGACCCTATCTTTCTGGTTCAGAGACTATATCTACATGCGTTTTGTGCTTGATTCAAGCAAAAAGAAGAGGTTTAAAAGCCGCTACACCACATCTTATATCGGTTACCTGTTGCTGTTTGGGATAATGGGCATTTGGCATGGTACCCAGCTTCAATACATTCTCTATGGTTTCTATCATGCTGCTCTAATGATCGGGTTTGATTACCTCGAACGCCTAAATAAAACCAAAAATTTCTGGAGGAAAGGTGTAGTCTGGGATGGTCTGGCAATGCTGTTTACGCTTCACTTTGTGATGTTTGGTTTCCTGATTTTCTCC
>JAJZSC010000126.1 GCA_021849995.1 Bacillota bacterium
GAAAGAAGCTGCTAAAAAGTTTAAGATAAGCAAGAGAGATGTATATCAAGCAATGCTAGCAGAGAAATAAATGAAAATGCGCTTACGCGTCTTCGCAAAATCGGTTCACTTGGCATAGGTCATCTCTGTTTATTGGTTGCACACCTGAGGCAGGTGGTCTGATATACGAAAAAAGAAGGCCTGTCGGCCTTCTATGTACTAATCTAATTTATACGGCTTTAGTGTCGGTGCTTGTTACACTCTCTCCCATTGCTTGAGCACATTCACGGCAGACGTTTTTACCGCGGAATAATTGAACTTCACTAGCATTACTACAAAAAACACAAGCCGGTTCGTATTTCTTTAAAATGATTTTCTCTTGGTCAACATAGATTTCCAGAGCATCCTTTTCATCAATTCCTAGTGTTCTTCTTAATTCAATAGGTAATACTACCCTGCCTAACTCGTCCACTTTTCTGACAATACCGGTGGATTTCATTAGCTCTCCTCCTTACAACATCTTTCGACAAGATACTACAACCTTATGATACCAGCTGTTCCATTAAAAGTCAACCATTTTTAGAGCAAAAATTACAAAATACTGGATAGTTTTTGAATAAGTTGGATATACTTGACAACAATCTTAGCACATTTCTATACTATTCCATAGTATATTTGATTAGATCCATAGATTAATGGATTAGCTGAAAGTTGCTAATACTTAATCCTCATACTTAATATCTGCAAGATGATCAATTAAAATTCCAAGAAAATTTTAGAAATCTATAGGGGAGATGTACTGAATGAAATTTTATATTACAACGCCTATATTTTATCCGAACTCAAGCCCGCATATCGGTACAGCATACACCACTATTGCTGCAGATGCACTGGCTCGCTACAAAAGGCTGCGCGGGTACAATGTGTATTTTTTGACAGGAACTGACGAAAACGCTCAAAAAATCGTACGAACTGCAGAGGCTCGGGGAATGGACCCTAAAACATATGTAGACGGGGTTGTTGACAAGTTTAAAGAGCTTTGGGAACAGCTAGAGATTTCTCATGATGATTTTATCCGGACCACTGAGGAGCGGCATCATGAAGTGGTTAAGGAAATTTTCACCAAGCTTTATGAACAAGGGGATATCTATAAATCTGAGTATGAAGGTTGGTATTGTACTCCTTGTGAAACATTTTGGACAGAAAATAAGCTTGTTGATGGCCGTTGTCCTAACCAGGATTGTGGCAGGGAAGTAGAGCTTTTAAAGGAAGAAAGTTACTTCTTCCGTTTGTCCAAGTATCAAGATGCCTTGCTGAGTCATATCAGAAGTCATCCTGAGTTTATTCAACCTGCCTCCAGGCGTAATGAAATGATTCGCTTTATCGAGAGTGGATTGGAAGATTTATGTGTATCGAGAACTACATTTCAATGGGGTATTCAGGTGCCTTTTAATCCAAAGCATGTAGTCTATGTTTGGCTCGATGCTCTGATTAATTATATCTCAGCACTAGGCTATCCTAACGGGGATAGATATAATAAGTATTGGCCTGCGGATATTCACCTTATGGGGAAAGACATAGTCCGTTTCCATGCTGTAATTTGGCCGATTATTTTGTTAGCCTTAGGTGTTCCTTTGCCAAAGGTTGTATATGGACACGGCTGGTTTTTAAGTAAAGAAGGAGGTAAAATTTCTAAGTCGCGAGGAAATGTTCAGGATTCTTTTGAGCTCATTCGCAGGTATGGGTCAGATGCGATTAGGTATTTCTTGTTAAGAGAACTGCAGGTGGGATCAGATGGGACCTACTCTGAGGATAGCCTCGTGGAGAGACTAAACAGCGACTTGGCTAATGACTTAGGGAATTTTATTTCTCGTAGTTTAGCGATGATTGTAAAATATCGTGATGGGATTGTACCGACTCCTTCTGTAGATACTAATCTGGAACTAGAGCTAAAAGTACTAGCTAGAGAAGTTAAAACCGCTGCTGAAGAAAGAATGGATAGTTTTGATCCAGCAGGGGCCTTGGAGCAAATATGGCGTTTTGTTGCTAGATGTAATAAATATGTAGATGAAACAGCTCCATGGGCGTTAGCAAAAAAAGAGGATCAGCAAGAGCGTCTGAATACTGTGCTTTATACTTTTGCTGAGTCGATCAGGATATTGGCGATTTTCTGTTACCCTTTCATGCCAGGGGTACCCAATAAAATCTGCTCACTTTTAGGACAAGATTCAAATCTAATTAAATGGGAGGGGCTTGAGTGTTGGGGTGTCATCAAGCCTGGGTCTATAGTTGAGAAAGGTGAACCTTTGTTCCCAAGAGTAGATATGTCACAATTTGAAGGAGAGGCTGAAGTAGTGGAAGTTAAGAATATTTCTGAAACCGTAAATAAGGAACAAGTGAGTGCTAATGAACCGGTACAGGTAGGTAATGTTGAGCAGATTTCTGAATTTGAACCAATTAAAGAGGAAATTACGATAGATGATTTTGCTAAGCTTGATTTAAGAGTAGTGAAAGTACTCAAAGCTGAAAAGGTAGAAAAGGCGGATAAGCTTTTAAAGTTAGAAGTAGAATTAGCAGGAGAGATTCGTACAGTAGTTTCAGGGATAGCTCAATACTACAGTCCTGAGGAGTTAGTAGGTAAATCTGTTGTGCTGGTTGCAAATCTCAAACCTGCGAAGCTACGGGGAATTACATCTCAAGGAATGATCCTGGCTGCATCACATGGGGAAATTCTTGAAGTATTGACGGTAGATAAAGATATTTCTGCCGGGGCAAGAGTGAAATGATTTGGGATACACACGCGCACTTGGATGATCCTCGCTATAAGGATGACTTACAGAGTGTACTCAGGAATGCTGAACTAGCCCAAATTTCTCGAATTTTAAACGTAGGCTATGATTTATCATCTTCTATACGATCTGTAAGTTTAGCTAAAAAATTCAGCAATATTTACACAGCAGTAGGTGTTCATCCTCATGATGCTAGCTCTGCAACAGATGAAACCTGGGATAGGTTGATTCAACTTTCAAAGGAAGCAAAGGTTTTGGCTTGGGGAGAAATAGGACTGGATTATTATCGGGATCTCTCCCCTAGGCCTGTTCAAAAGGAAGTATTTATTAAACAGATTGAACTAGCTAATAGAGAGAAGCTCCCAATAATTATCCATAACAGAGATGCTCATCAAGATATTTTAGATATTGTTAAAAAGCATCGTCCAGAGTGTGGAGGAGTATTTCACTGTTATTCTGGTTCCTGGGAAATGGCCAAAGTACTTTTGAATTTAGGTTTTTATATTTCTTTTGCTGGCCCGCTTACTTACAAAAATGCTCGGCATACTGTAGAAGTAGCTCAAAAAGTGCCGCTTGATCGCTTTTTGGTTGAGACAGATTGTCCATACCTTACCCCTGAGCCAAATAGAGGCAAACGTAATGAACCAGCCTTTGTTAGAGAGGTCGCAGGTAAAATTGCAGAACTTAAAGGAATAAGTTTTGAGGAAGTGGCAGTAAAGGGCTTTGAGAATGGGGAGAAGTTATTCAAGAAGTCGGCAAGATAAAATTGGAAAGCAAATGAGTAAACCTTGGCTGGCACCAAGCATCTGGCTCAGACAGTTGCCTAGATGCACTTATGCTACTATAAAGTTACATTTTCTGATAGGTGCAAAAAAAACCGGCAGGTGTTCTGCCGGTTTTTTTGTTATAGCTGAAGCTTAGTGTCCAACAACTTTTTGTGAGTGGGAGAGGTTAATTTTAGCGGGTTTGCTAGTTTCCTTTTCTTCTTTGATTCTAGCATACCATAGACTATGACGGTGTTTTACATACTCTTTATCGACATAACCTGTAAACATTCCTGGTATGAGTTTGCGGTTCTCTTTAATTAGAAAGGCGGCAAAATGACCTACTAAACCAAAAATCAAAAGAACTGTTGCCAAGTTATGAATTTGAGTAGCCCAGAAAACTACTCCAGATGGAAGCACTACGTCAGGAACGTTCTTAATGACCTTGATTAGCCCTGAAAAAACCAAAAGTAAAACATTTACACCAATAAATAGATACGCTATTCGCTGTTCAGCCAGATATTTATCCGAGTCGGGCTCTTTTCCTTTTGTCAGCATAGCTTTAATAATGAAGTAGGATTCTTTCATGTCTCCTTTACGGGGCATGATATCAAACTCTTTGCGTACTAGATGATAAACCAAGTGATAAAAGACCACGAACAGGAGCCCTGCCGCCCCGATATAATGAAGATCCAAGGTAGTGAAAAAGCTGCCGAGCCATTCTGCTCCAGGAATATTTGTAACATTATAGCGTTTATAGAGGGGAAGCTGGCCCAGGCCAGTAATTATCAGTAGAAAAATTGAAACTGCTGCACCCCAGTGTACAAAACGGTTAGACCTGCTTTGCCTTAAAATTTTCTCACCCTTATTACTCATCTTTCTTCTCCCCTTTCAAGGTACGGTAAGCAGTAAAACCTGCTGCTGCGGCTCCGGCTATTGGTGCGATCAGGGCACTCAGAAAAAGCCCATTGGTACTGTCAAGATAGTTTTCGACCCCTACCGGCATTCCTGGTCTACCAGGCTTATCATCCTTGTTGGCTTTTTTGTCATTGATAATGGCCTGATGAATCTTTTCGAATGGAACTTTTGAAATATAGAAGGTAGAGGTTCCACCATTTTCCTTGTCACCATAGACGTATCCATTTACTTCTTTAGCTCTTTCATAAGCGTATTTTTTTATCTCTACTTTTGGGCCAAATTTTATGGCTCCTTTAGGACAAGCAGTCTGACAGGCGGGCTGCTTTCCTGCAGCAAGCAAGTCAGAACACATATCACATTTGAACATGACACCACCACCAGCCAGGTCGGGGGCGAGCTTCATATAAAGGCCAACCCCTGCCTGACGTTGTGGAATCTGCCATGGACAGACATCACGACACTTAGCACCACCGAAACAGACATCTGGATCGATGGAAACTGCACCAGAGGGCTTTTTATCTATTGCACTAAATGGGCATAGCTTTTGGCAGGTAGGGTTGTCACAATGCATACATCGACGTGGTACAGATATCTCTTCCCTTTGACCATTATGCTCTACTGTAACCTTATCGACAAAAGTCCAGTTGTAAGGTGTCAGCCTGTTTTTGATATTTCTTTTCTCAGACCAATCCTCAAAGAATTTTTGAGGCCAGTAGGGTTTTAGTGGCTTTTGCGGTTCTGGAAAATGACTTTTACTATCAGTTTCACAGGCCGATACACAGAGTGGAATTGGTTCATTTTGGCAGCCGTCACACTTTGTGAGATCAATGACAGACCCAATATTTTTAGTAGAATTAGTATCCTGAGCCTTAGCTGTTTTTCCTAAGCCTGTGGCCATTAGTACACCTAAAGCCCCGGCAGCGGTAGATCTTTTAAAAAAAGTTCTTCTGGAAATGTTCTCACTCATATCCTTACCCCCTATAGGTATATATCTAACAGCTTCTATTTTACTGGAGTTTGAGAGTTTTACAAGTAGAATTTTTAATCTGAGAAAATTTCTTTCTTATAGGCATATTTGCAATTTTTATAAAAACTTGTCCACTATAGTTCTGATTTAAGCCTTAAGGATCATAGATTTGAGTAAGGAGGGACGATTATGTTGTATTCGCTGCCGGTATTTACGTATACAGATTATTGGAGAGCCTCCAAATCCCAAGGAATATATATTGGAGGAACTCTTGTTCTGCTTGCCAGCACCAGCGCTATTACCTCTGGTGATGATATTGCTGTTGGAAAATCCCCGGTTCAAACAATCAAACCACTTAATACAGGTACAGTAGTAGCATATCCCACTAACCAGCCGGTACTCTCTAAGATAGAGATGGTTACTCAGTACAAAATTGAGGATATTGAGCTATCTTATCAGACGGAATATAAAGAAAGCGATCAGATTCCACCGGGAATGAGTAGAATTCAGGAACGGGGTAGTAATGGCACTCAGAGACGTGTTATAAAAGTATCAAAGTACGGTGAAAAGGTAGAGGAAGATGTCCTCTACCAATTTGAGTTAAACTCTCCGAAGAAAAGAGTAGTAATACAAAACACGAAAGTAATTTCCGGGGAACAATTCGATCTTTCCAAACTTGATGTAAAGCAGATAATGACGGTCGAGGCGACTGCTTATACCTACACTGGAAATCCTACAGCTACTGGTGTATACCCACGGGAGGGGTTAATTGCTGTTGACCCAAGGGTAATTCCATTAGGAAGCAGGGTATATGTTGAGGGATATGGATATGCGATAGCGGCAGATACCGGCGGGGCGATAAAGGGCAACAAAGTAGATGTGTTTTTTCCAAGTCTTTCGCGATGTCTGGAGTGGGGAAGAAGATCTGTTAAATTATTCCTGTTAAAATCTACATCCTCAAATCAAGATAGTAGACAGGTAACTACAAATTAGCTACAATGAGGTTGTGGGTTACAAATGTTTTTTGGAGGGATAGAATGGTTGGTTTGACCCGAAAACGGGCCAGAGATCTTGTAAATAACCGACATAAACAGGTCGGGTTGGCGGTTCTGGCTATTGTAGTTCTAATAGGGGTCTATGTCTTAGCTAATGCAAAAACTGTAAATGTAAATATTGATGGAGGCACCACTACTGTTTTTACAGTGTCTAAAGAAGTAGGGAAGGTATTACAACATTCTGGCCTGGGAATTTACCCAGAGGATGTGGTCGTGCCGTCCAGAGAAACCTTGGTTAGTAAGGGGATCACAATTAATGTAACCAGGAGTAGTCCAGTTAGTTTGTCGATTGACGGAAAGATTATCAAGGCTCGTACTCCTGCCCAAAATGTGGACGAAGCAGTTAATGATCTCTCAAACCGCTTTGGGTTAGGAATCAAGTCAGTAGACGAGGTCAATCAAGATCGGACTGAGCCCGTAGTTGCAAATATGGAGCTTGAAGTAAAGAGATCGATTCCTATCCATGTTGTGGCAGACGGGAAAGAATGGGATACATACTTGGCACCTCGAACAGTCGCGGAAGCCCTTACGAAACTCAGTCTTAGTCTTGGGGATATGGACAGAGTTTCATTGCCTCTCAATCAGGTACTAGAACCAAATGATAAGTTGCAAATAATAAGGGTTACAGAAAAGATCGAGACTGTGAAGAATGAGATTCCATATCAAGTGGTGGCTCAACCTGCGGACTTTCCAGTAGGACTGCCGGATAAAACTCTAAAAAAAGGCTCGAATGGACTTCATGAGCAGACAGTAAAGCTTACTTTTGAAGATGGCAAGGAAGTTGATAGGTATATCTTGAATCAACGTGTTGTTCAAGCACCGGTGAATCAGATAGTTTCGAGGGGAGCCCAAACATCTGTATCACGAGGGGGTCGGGTTATTGATTTCAAACGGGCTTACATAATGCGTGCTTCGGCTTATTGTGATCCGGGCGGGATGACAGCAACAGGTGCTTCTGTTCGTTATGGCGTAGTGGCTGTTGACCCAAGGGTTATTCCGTTAGGAAGTCATCTATATGTTGATGGCTATGGGGATGCTACTGCGTTAGATACGGGTGGAGCAATTAAAGGGAATAAAATTGACTTATATATGGAATCAGAGGATGCTGCATTAGCTTGGGGGATAAGACAAGTTATTGTTTATGTAAAATAGAATAGTATTCCGGAGGGGGCAGATGTTGCCTCCTCTTTTTCATCTTACCTATCGCAATATCAGCTTGCCTTTTTCAGAGTAGCCTTTCATGCCACTAACGCAGCACCATCAGATGATGAAAAACTAGACCTCTGGGTCGTCGGCAAGCTGCTAATGCTCCGTTCCCTCCGCGCCGGAGCTGTTCATTTGTTGTCTACGCTACCGT
>JAJZSC010000127.1 GCA_021849995.1 Bacillota bacterium
GATGTTGGCAGATTTTACTGCACCTGGACTAATTCTTGCGCAAAGTATTGGACGTGATGCCAATCTTATGAATGGGGATGCCTTCGGAGGTCCTACTGGTGGGGATTTTGGGATTATTTATCCCGCTGGGACCATCGCGCGGGATACTTTTGGGAATCAGCCTTTGTGGCCGGCAGAGGTATGGGAAGGACAGTTTGATGTCATTTTGTTCGCTGTGTTAGTTATTCTTAAACTTCGCAAATGGCCAAGTGGTTTTATTTTCCTTTTTTACGTAGCAGCTTATAATTTAGGAAGATTCTTTTTGGAAAATTTGAGAGGGGATAGTCCCCGATTTATGTTTGATTGGACTGCTGCTCAGTGGAGCAGTATGGTTACTGTGCTGATCGCCATAATCTTAATGGTATGGCGCTTTTGGTCTGATAGATCTGTAACCAAACCTATGGAAAAATGATTGACCTATCAAAGAAACTGAAAAGAACGAGACTTTATAATACAATCTCGTTCTTTTTTTGTTTATAAACAATTTCTATTTCACTATGCTAGGAAACGCAACCTTTACAAAGAGCTTTCTTGTCTGCTATGATTGCATGTTCTACTCGCATTGGTTCATTACAATTACTGCAGACGGTCCAACCCTTGGATAAGGAACTCTTTGGTAATATGGAGGAGAGTTTACGGATCGTGCAAAAGGTATTTTCCTCGATACTTAAGAGTGAGTGAATTGATTCCAGGACTTTGTTCTGTTTCTCCCGAGGACTTAATTTTGATAAATCCTGATTCAGATAATTAGCAAGTTCTGGAGAAATAGCAATTCTTAGAGTTTGGTTAGAACCCGAGTAGTGAAAATAATACGCGTGTTTCCCTAGTTCGTTTATGATTATACTCTTTCTACCAATAGTTGCTTGAGTTAAAACTTGAAAGGCGTCAATGGCACAGGACTGTGTTTCAGCCATAATTATCAACTCTGATTCAGGTAACGGAGCTAAACCAAGTTCTCGAAGAGCTATCTGAGTAATTCTGTAGCCAATCGCAATTTCTGAACAGATATGGCCGTGAAAGTCTACAACTTGTTCCCAAGGAGTTTTTTCAACACACATATGGTTTCCTCTCCTTAAAACATTTTTCAGAAATATTTTATAATTATTTTTAAGTAATTTAAATAGTGAAAATGAGTTTCTCTAAAAAGTATTTAAAAAAGTAAAGCAGATTTCCAATTCGGATCATCTGCTTGAAGGGAATCTTGCTGGTATTCTGATCTGACTAAAAAACCTTCTGTTACTGGTTTGTGCAAGATTTAGACTATCTCCTTGCAACTACTCCGATGATACCTCCTACTCCCCCTGAAGCCAAAGCTAAAATGATTTTCTCCCCCATTTTCAGCCATGATGGAGAGGCTGAGATGAAAATTGAAGAAATTACAAATAAAAATACTATAAACCCTATTCCAACTGCTAGACCGTAGTAAAGCCCCTTAGTTCCGGAACTGTTGGCTGTTATCAAACCTGCGATGAATACACTGACTATTAAAATAATATTAAGTGATAGTTCTGACTCTGGGAGAGAAGTGAGGGAAAGGAGAAGGCCAAATCCCAGTGATAAGACTAGGGCCAAAGCAGAGGCCAAAATGATTCCCTTAATTAATAAACTAAACTGAAAGGATTTGGACATGGTTTATCCCTCCTTTTGGTTGTTACAAAACTATGCTAAAACCATCAGGAGTATTCGCTTTAGAAAGTTTTAAACACTTGGTACAATAAACCAACAAAACCAAATTTTGATATATTGCAAAATTAAATGGGCAAGGCAAAGATGAAAAAGAGTATTTAGAGTTTAAGGAGATGAAGAGCGAGGGAGCAAAGATCTTCTTTATGATATTTTACATAAAAAATTAGCTCGAACAACCATTTCATCAGTTAGAAATATTAATTGTAGGAAAAACTATAGATACATAATTTATTTTTGATATAATAGAAGCAAATGGAATCTGTTTTTACCAAATTGTTATCCTAATTTGGAAGGATGAATAAAAATTGAGATTAAAAGAAAAAACACATCGGAAGTTTGTAGATTTCTTTGAGAAAATGTCGCGAATGTATCAGGGAAATGAGTTTGAACTGGCATATTCTGATATCCAAAGAGAAACTGGAGCAGCAAGTGTGACATTGAAAAGAGCAATTCAGGCACTTGAAGTTGACGGAGTGATTCAGGTTAGTCCTGGTAGGAATTCAAGATATGCTAAGTTTAAATATTTGCTTGAACAACCAGTTGATAATTCTGTTGGCAATAATCAGCAGGATCAGGTAGTACCTGTAGAACAGAATGTTCCTGTGAATAATGAAGCATCAATTAAAAATGAAGTGAATGAACTGGTTAATCTTGTAGATCAATTGCGCAGAAGGATACGGACCCAAGAGATGGCCATTGCTTTGTTACAAGATAGAGTAGCTGAACTAGAAGACAAAATTCGCAAACAATGATTTTTCCAACTGTTTCATGGAGAATTTTTAATTATTAAGTGGTATAATAACTTTATCCTACCTTGTGCGTATAGATTATCTTGGTTTTGATCCTATTGATGTTTAGGGAACCGATCTGACCGATTTAGTACGGCAGGCCCTCAAGTCTGGGGAAGCCGGAAGGATAAGTCTAGGTGCCCACCTGCGAGAGCAGGGTCAGAAACCTAGAGTCTTACGGCAAGGCGGGGGGATGGTAGGGGTGTCCCTACCATCTATTTATTGGTGATTTATTTGGAGTGGTGTTATAGTGACAAAACTAATCCTAACCAGGCATGGTGAAACTTCTTGGAATTTGGAAGGACGTGTTCAGGGTGCCAAGGATTCACCATTAACGCAAAAAGGAATTCTTCAAGCTAGACAGCTTGCCTATCGTTTGCGCTCTGAAGGGATAAAATATCTTTATTCCAGTGACATGCCAAGAGCACACGCAACTGCAGAAGAAATTCGAAGGGTTTTAAATATTTTGGAAGTAAGGCTTACGCCTGCAATGAGAGAGCTTTGCTTTGGCGAGTGGGAAGGTCAGGTATGGTGGGAGCTAAGAAAGAACTTTCCTGAAATTTTTACCATCTGGGATAAGGGACCACACCTTGTAAAGATACCTGGAGCAGAGTCGATGAACCAAGTTACTGAAAGGGCATGGGCATTTGTTCAGGAAATAATCGGGAAACATAAGGGTGAAACGGTATGTATTGTTACTCATGGAATGACTCTGCAGCTTTTGGTAAAGAAAATCATGGGGTTTGCTGTGGGAGACTGGGAAAGTGTTCCCTGGCAGCATAATACTGCTTTGAATATTTTTGAAGTTAATCAAGCAGGTGATTTTCAAACACTCACGGTCGCAGATCACACCCACTTATGTGAGTTGGGAACATAATATTTAACCAGAATAGACAATTATAAATAATACGACGAAGTAAATGATGGGATTATAGTTAAAGCTAGGGAAGCCCTTAATGAGGGCTTCCCTAATTTTTGTTGAAAGGTCCTTTATTATTCACCCGATTCCTTTACTGTAGCTCTTTCAGACTCGAGTTCCAATCCTTGTCGTAGATTTCAACTACTTTAGCAGTTGCAGCTGGGGACGGTACAGTAATTGAACTCTCGTGATTTATTAAAAATGTATAACGGGTCCAGCCCGAATTACTTAGAATAAAAGTCTTACCATCAAATATACCAAGATTTACCCCGAGAGGTCGGTCCTTATAATAACGGATTTGAATTCCCTTGCTTTTAAGATTCTCAATTACCCCGGGGGTTGAAGACGCATTTATATAATCCAGAATGATTCTTACATCTCGTCCTTTATCTGCTGCATCCATCAAGGCCTGTACCGTATCCTGCTCAGTCAGTTCACTAAGCTCTAACCAGATAGTTTGGGTACTTCCGTTAATTTTTTCAACTATCTGTTGCTTAACATTTGCGTTAGTCGCCAGAATTATATTGTCATCTGGTAGAGATGTTGATTTTGGTACGTTAAGAGTTAAAGTAGTTGTAAATTCCCAATCTCTATTAAAGATTGTTGCTAGTTTCCAAGCGGATTTACCGGTCAGTTTAACTGCGACAGTATGGGAATTCAGGCTATGGCTATCCCTTGAAGCCAGGATAAAATTAGGAGTATCAGTCCAAGCAGGGCCGTAAAAAATAGCCTGACTGTGGTCTACTACTAACATTTTTACTCTTGTATACTGGCCTTTCTGAGCCGGATAAAATTGAACAGATATATTATGATTTTTCAGTTCTTCCAGGGTCCGTTTATTATTTGATTCCCACTGATCCAAAAGAATTTTCAGCTCTATACCTGACTTTGACTTTTTGATTAAAAGGTCAATTATCCTTCTATCATCAAGTTCAAATTGTTCGATATAAATAGCTTTTTGGGCTGAATTTATGAGTTTGAGTGTTTCCTCATAAATTGGGTTTTTATCAACTAATATTGCCTCTGCGGGAAGGTTAGAGACTACTTCTTCTTTCTTTTTCAGGAATTTTTTATAATCAATTCCGCAACCAGTTAAAGCTATGCTAACTAAAAGTGATATCGCTATAAATCGCTTAAACATCACTATATCTATCTCCTAACAACTGATAGTTCCCAACTAAGAAAGATTATAACATATCTGGAGATGTTATAGAAAGCTTGGCAAGTGCCAAGCTTTTGAGCGCAGGCAGAGGCCCTAACAGCATTTTTTCTAATCTAAAATCAATATGCATTGTGAAGTGATTGGTTTTTCATGCTCTGAAAAAAATCCTACTGGTCTATACGGTCATAATTTCTCATAAAGATTAGAAAAACTCACTGTTAAAGGGGATAAGGTATGAGATTTTATGCCATATGGACAAAAACTGTCATATTGTCCCTGGTTATATTCGTAATTTTAGGTATAGCTCCTAAGGTTTTATTGGCAAATGACTTAACATTTTCGGCCGAAAAGGCTTACGAGCATACCAAGCATATAGTTCAGAAGATAGGTGCGCGGCCTTCGGGTAGTAAAGGAGAACTAAAAGCAGCTCAGTACATCTATTATGTCCTTGAACAATCTGGTTGGAAGGTGCGTGAACAGCCTTTCAGCAAAGTTGTTGTGCAAAACTTACCTCTTATTCACATTGAACCAAAAATTGGCTTGGTGAGCAGTCAAAATATCATAGCTGAACTTCCAGGCAAAACCCGTGAAACTATTCTTATCGGAGCTCATTATGATTCGGCCGAAAACTCTCCGGGAGCTTTTGATAATGCCAGTGGGGTAGGATTACTTCTTGAACTGGCAAGGGTTCTAGGTAAAAAATCTAACGATGTTACCTATCAGCTTGTGTTTTTCGGTGCAGAGGAATCAGGTCTGGTTGGTTCGGCTTATTTTGCTAAAAACACAGATTTGTCGGCTGTTAACTGGATGCTGAACATAGACATGGTTGGAACACCATTAGAAATTGATTTTGCGGGTAAAAAATCTGCCCCACCTGAACTGGTTGAAAAAGTGACAAACCTAGCAAGGCAAACTAAGCTTCCATTTCATATCAGCCGTGATTTTATGGTGATGACGAGGGACTCTAATCAGGGAGGAAACAGTGATTTCAGCTCTTTTCTGGAACAGGGTATTCCGGCAGTAGGCTTGGGAACGGCAGGAAGACCGGCTGGTTTTTATCACAGACCTGAGGATCAGTTAGAACAAGTTTCCTTAGAGAATATTCAAAAAGTTGGTGCCTACGTTGAAAAGCTAATTAGAGAAGTTCGGTTGTCACAAGTAGGGCCAAGAGAATGGGATGAACTATTTCTATCCTTTCAATTTGCATCAAAGGTACTTGTTTTGCCTAGTTTAGTATTAAGGTTATTGTATCTTTTAGTTTTAGTTTCCACTAGTGTTATGCTAATAAGGTTTTTTAGGAATTCACAGGTTTCAGTTAAAAGCCTTTGCTTAAGTTTTGCTGTTGTTCTTCCAGCGGGTTTTTTAGCAATAGGTTTAAGCTCCGGAGGAGAGGGTCTTTGGGGTCTGGTAAAAGAATCTGATACTATTTGGTATGCTTACCCCGGTATCTTTTTATTAGTTCGAATAGGTTTAGCAATCGGTTTGCTGCTTGTATTCGGCAGCTTCTTACCTAGATTGCCAATTTCGCGTGATCCCAAGTTATATTGGATTTCAGGAGTAGTAATTTTAACAATCTTAGTCCTGATCACAACCTCGATTAGGGTAGATTTAGCATTTCCTTTTGTCTTTTGGCTCTTTTGCTTTATACTTCAGTGGTTTTACCCTAATTTATTTCTTGCTCTTTTGGGACCTTATTTCTTTTACATTTTCCATTGGGAGTTATTAAACTCACAACAGTGGTTTTCTTTCTATGAAACGGTTAACAGTCACATGGTAATTTTTCTGATCATCTATGGTTTTTTGTTTCTACCGATGCTTCTGGCAGTTTTGCATGTAACATGCTCTAAACCAAAGTTTTGGCAAATCACTCTGACCAAGATCAGAAGGCCGGTCTGTATTTTAATAGTTCTAGCTGTATTGAGCCTTGGCTTGATTCCAGCTTATACAGCAAATTACCCACAATCTTTGACTGTTAGAGAAGAGTGGTTGGATAATGGGCATGGACAAATAAATATTTCCTCAAGAGATAAATTACCTAAACAAATACTCAGAGATTTTCAAGCAAAACCTGAAAAGACTTTGCTTCTTCCAGCTTTTAATACTGAAGCACCTATTGCAGTCGAGATGTCCATTCAAGAAAAACAAAATCGTGTGATGAATGTAGGACTAAAATTTGACTTTAAGAGGGAACCGTATATGATTCGACTCAGGCTGGAAAGCAAAAAGCCATTCCATATTACTCAAATGGAAGATTTTGTGCCTCTAGCCAAACTTCCTCGTAAAGTTCAGCTAGAGGGTTCTGAACGCTCAGGTCAATACCATTTAATTCTTGAAAGGACACCGCCCCATCAAAATAATTTACAATTCGTGATAGCAGCAGAAAGTACGGTTACTTGTTCGGTTGAGACAACTTTTCTTGATCCTCCCACTCAATTAAGTATCAAGGGCGATAACTTGTCAGTTGACTATCAATCAGTATATAAAACTAAATTCGAATTTTAATACTCAATTGGAAAATCCTCATAGCATATGAAAATTAATAAATGAGAAACATATGCTTTGAGGAGGTGGAAATCAATGTATAAAAAAGTGGCAGTTGAAGAAGGATTAACTAATGTTACTCAAGCGTTAAATGCCGCGGGATTTCAGACAACAGCGCTTGAAGGCCAAATTCTTTACAATGTTCAGGCTGTGGTGGTTAAAGGAGATAGCGTCGATTTTATAGCCGGAGATAGCAATATGAGAATTCCGGTTATAAATGCCGCAGGAAGATCAGCAAATGAAATTGTAGATGTACTAAGAGAACGATTGTCCTAGAAATTCAAAGTTAAGGCCACCTCTATAAATGGTGGCCTTTTTTGTATCCTGCAGCTTGTCATTTTCCATATAATGGTATAGAGAAAGGGGATCCTATTAAAACAGCTTAATATTTAATTTTAGAAATGCAAATATAGAAAGGAGGTTCTTTTATGTTTGGTTTTCTTCCTTTTGGCTTAGGGCTCGGACTTGGGTTCGGCTTAGGTGCCCTTACAGCTGGGCCCCGTTATCCGTATCCTCCTTATCCTTACCCAGGTTACCCAGGCTATGGACCTTATCCTCCGGGGCCTTACCCCCCTGGACCCTACCCTTATCCTTATCCGGGATTCTATTAAATGAACCTTTAGGTTTATTTCCAGCTAAGAATTATGAAACCATTTTTTCTTTTAAAACCCAAGT
>JAJZSC010000128.1 GCA_021849995.1 Bacillota bacterium
TGGGCTGACGTCCCTTGTAAGAAAATAAAGGCGTTAAAAATGTAAATAAAACGGTCGTCGACAAAAATACGATAATTTTTATCCTTAATTTCCCTCTGCATCTCCCTTAAGTCTGTTGCCTCAAACGAGTTGCCAAAAGGATCTTTAATGGTTAACAGCCCATAATCCAGATGTTTTGGCAATCTTCCCTCCAGCACGGCCCGATTCATCAACTCCCGGGCCAGACTTGCTTCCCTAACTGCGCCGCGGGCCCGGTGGCTTACTTCCGTTGTGAGAATATAATTTGCGTTTAGCTCGGTGGCCATACCGACCATTAAAGCAGTAATTCCAGTACTGTCGGCATCGATGAGTTCTGTCACATTGCCCAAACCCATAAGCAAAGGGCATTCAGGAAAATCGCGCCTGACCTTCCGGTACCGGCTAAAGCTCTCGACCAATCCCATCGTCAAGGGAGATAGAATAGGATCGACAATGTAGGGTAGATTCCACTTTTCCAGTCGCTCCAAATTACGGTACAGAGAACTTAAGTCTTCTCCATCATCAGGAATGAGCACAGCCGGACAATCCAAAACTTTAGCCAACTCCAGATTTTTGGAGTTCAAGCTGAGCACTAAATCAACTCCGGCCTGATTCGCCGACAGAATATCTTCTTGCTGAAGGCTGTCAATACTGACCTTGAAACCTTCAGCTTTCAGTGTCCGGACAATATCCTGCAGGTGAGGGTAGGGCTGAGCAACATCCCCTCCGATATCGATGATGTCTGCTCCGCTCTCTCGATAGTGGTAAGCCTTTTCTATAATTTGGGACAGGCTCATCCTGGGGGCATTGACAATTTCAGCGAGAATCTGGATAGGTGAGGTCATCTGTTTTTGTTCGGATTCCAAAATAGAAGGCTTCGGGTACTGCTCCCCTTTCAAAAAAGCCGGCAGATCTTTTAAATCAGCAGGGCCTCTCCGCACCTGGCAACCCGTAACCTGGCTAATAGGTTCCAGAGAGCCTTGACATAAACCAGGGATTACGATCATTTCCTCTCCGCTTAAAGGGACCTCCTCGCCAAGCTTTCGCGCAATGAAGTCTGTCGTCATCAAAGCTGCCACCGTGCATTCAAGGGCTTTAACCTCAAGCTGCATTTCAAAATTTGTTTTTTCCATGAGCTTTACAAGGGCACGATAAGCAATGGTTCCGGTAATTAATAACTGTTTCTGCATAAAAGCAACACCTTTTTCCGGAATAGATTAGGCATGAAACCAGATCCTTTTCTACGGCTGTGAAGCAAGCTGGGTATGCAAATGGGATTTTAATTGTTCCGGATCAGCGGCCAGGATCACACCGGGCCAGCACGCTAAACGATTTATATTTTCCAGGTCGATCTTTCGGACGTGGACCAAAACCTGATCTCCCTGCGGTGTTAGCGAATTAATTTCCGGCTGAATAGAATTGGATGTCACGGGGGCGATAACAACCAGTTTGTACTCTCCCGTATATAGTTTTGCAACTGGTCGGGAACCTGCGCTGGTATCCAAAAAGATGCGATGGGGAGACTGTCTTAACTTTGCAAATAAATCGTAGCTGGGAAGAACTTCTCTGGCTGCTTTGGAAAGAAATACATCTGCCCGATTTAAGGCAACCAGAATATCAAGACACTCGGACAAAAAATGTCCGGCTCCGGTTATTCCCCAAGCTATACTTGAACGACTCGTTTTCTCTTGTTCAGTCATCCTGACTCGTGTACTCCTTTCCCGGTTTTACGAATCAACTCTGCCAATGCAACTTAACGCCAACCCCAATCTGCACCATGATTAGCTGCCCGCGCCACCCACACTCGGCCGTGCCCAGCCAGCAGATTTTGGATACCTTCCACCAAGGGAGTTGAATTCTTCTGATCCGTAAACCCATATACCGTTGGTCCCCAAGAGCTTTGACCTACTCCGGCCGCGCCGTGTGCCAGCATGTATTCCGCAATCTGAGCGCCTTTAGCCGTAACAAAGCGGCCCCCTTGCACCGGGGAAAAATAGTCCCCTAAATGCTCCTGTATTTCGGTCACAGCCTGTCCAAAACGTTCCAAGTCCTTTTCTATCAATGCCGGCAACAGCTTCAAAAGCAACAGTCTGCAATTTCTTCCGGAGATGTGTTCCTCCATTGGCAGTAAAGCTTGAAAGGCCTTTTCTTCTGTACTGCCAAATATTTTTTCCTCTTTGTCAGGTATAGCCAAAATCACAGCCCATTCTTCAGGAAATGGCAGACGCGCAATGAGTGGAGGGACGTGAAATTTCACCTCATCCGGACTCGTTTGTTCCCTGGCCGGTTTTCCACCGTCAACCAGGAATCCACCCTGTTCAAATGCCGCTACCCCGATTCCGGAGCGACTTCCCTCACGGTCAGTTAACCCGGCTAATTCCAGTAAGGGTGGTTGCAAACCATAGAGACGGGTGATCGCAAAACCCAAGGACAAGGCAAGCTGAGTTCCGGAACCCAAACCGCTGTGACTTGGTAATGAATGAACAATCTTAATTTTGGCACCAGGTAATGAATAGTGTTGAATATACTGTCGAACAATGAGTTCAATCCGGTTTTTTTCAGATTTCGGACTTTCGATGTGAAGACCATTTCCAAGCTCCGCTGTCAACTCCAAGCAAGGCTGATCGAGGGCTAACCCCAAACCTCCATAAAGGCGGCCCAAAGAGCCATTTAAGTCCAATTGACCGAGGTGCAAGCGGGCACCTGTTTTCACCCAGAATTCCGGCATACATTCATCACCTTCCCGTTCCGAAGTTGACAGCCATCTTTTTAATAGGCAGGCTCCTGAAATGGAGCCTACCTCTACGTAAAATTCAATTAAACTTTTTTGTACTTTGTCCTATACCTACTCTTTCACTACAGCATCATAAACCCAGACCGCCATGACAGCTCCAATAAGGGGTGCCAGAAGATAAATCCAATATACAGGCCAACCGTTGGGACCGCCTACTAAACTATCGACAAAAACGGGTCCAAACGTACGGGCAGGATTTATCCCTTGTCCTGAAACATTCCCCATCGTAGTAATCAAGCCTGCAACGATAAGTCCGATCATCAACCCTGCCCAACCCTGGGGAGCTCTTTTATCTACTGCAATCCCCATAATAGTTAGCATAAGAATAAACATTCCTACCAGTTCCGCGATAAAGACACCAGTGATACTCATTCCCGGGAATGGTCCTGGGGCACCCAAGCCTCCGACTGTGGCCCCTTTATTGCCGAGCATAACCAGTATGGTGGCCGCTCCGAGAGAAGCGCCAGCAAACTGTGCCAGCAAATAGGGAATCACTTCACCAGCCGGAAACCGTTTACCAATCCAAAGTGCAATTGTAACCGCCGGATTCATGTGAGCTCCCGACACCGGTCCAAAAATGTAAATGGCGGCAGCAATGACAATTCCAAAGGCTAAACCTATCGCCAGCCAATCTCCAAGGCCCCCTAAAGCACCAATACCGATGTTAAACGCCGATGCTTTTTTTTCCCCTTCAGCCAACATTAGGGTCACTGCAGCTGATCCTGCACCGACCGTTACAAGCATCCAAGTTCCGATTAACTCAGCAAGAAACTTCTTAGACAATGTGCTCACTCTGACCACCCCTCTTGTAATGATGAACCTAAAGAGATATCGGAGACGAGCGAAGACGGCTTTGGAACCGCCTCCGGCTCCTCTTCCTGCTTCATCCTTCTATATTTAAAACTTGCTTAAACAGCCTTGGTCCAATTACAATAATCACACCGTTTCACCAGACTGGTTACCGCACAGTCCTTGCAAACCCTGGCCGGGGAACCAGGTTTGGTGGGATTCAAGGCAATGATGTTGGTCATCAAGGTTGCGGTAACGGGTTCACTGGTCAAAAGACAGGGGAAATCTGCCAAACGCATGAGAGAAGAGAATCTTACAGTAATACTGCAGGCAGGATAGGTATAACGCTGCGGATTGGCAATGACCTCATTGGCATCAATAGCACTCAGTTGAACTGGAATCCCTTTGATTTTCCCTGCAGCACCCTTAGGAGCCCGTTCAATAATTTGGCTCCCGCGCCAGATCATATCCATAAAGTCTACATTGTGAAGTTCAGCAGCCGGACCGCGATTTGGGTATTTCTGCACATAATTTGTAAAGCGCTTGGAGAGAAGATCAACTACCATCGGCACGGTGAACCCGTCTTTCTCCAGAATATGCGTAACAGCAGCAGCGGTAGAACCCGTAGCTACGCTGAGCACATCATACGCACTCTTGTAGCCTTCTTTTAGGCCTAATTTTAAAGTTTGCTCCATTACATCAGTAGTTGCTTCGATGATAGCCATGGTCATATCATCTTTCGTCATATTAAACATGGATTGGGAAATATGGTGGGCAATATCTCCGACACAATAGGCCGGCACTGTTACAATGTTGCCGTAATGTACCCCCTCCTCTACGGCAGCCTTAACCGCAGGACGCATTTTTTTCTTATACATTTCCATGTATTTTTTGACATCGAAAGAGGAATGCTCCAAGTCCGTCATCAGTTTAGTCTGGGCTTCAATCGGCCGGTCATAAACTAACTGGAGCATTTTGATCTCTTCCTTGACGGCCTCAGCCGCGGTCTTTCCTGCTTCAAGAGCAGCAGCGAAGGCGGCACCGATGCCATAGGAAGTATTCATGCCCCAAGACTTGGATGATAATATGGCTTGCTTATACTTCTTGTCTATACTCATGCCGTTCAAGATAGTGTTGACGACATTACTGGTGGAACCCGGAACGAACGCAAAATCCACCACAGCCGTAGGACCGTAGAAGCCGCCATAGCGACGGGTTGATTCTTTACCGATAAGTGCTTCGTTTTCTGCAATCGCCTTAATGAACTGCTCCATTGCGCTGCGGAATTGAGGATCAAGTTCATAAAGAATCTCAAGAATGGCCGGTGTTTGATAGTGTTCGACAAACGGATCATCTTCGGGGCGAACCGTATCAGTAAGTTCAGATAAAATCTCATAATGGGCATTAACTGAATCCACATGTAATCTGATGATTTCCGGGCTTTGTCCTTCCCCTACTGTCATTCCGTTAACTGCATCAACGTAGGGTTTGGCATCTGAAATTTTAAACTCCCCTCCTCTCTTAGCCTTAATGACATTCAAATCTGCCTTCTGAGCTGCCAATGCTTCAGTAATCATTTTGTCATACACGGCGTTTGACATAGATTTCTAACCTCCTCGTATAATCTGGATAGTATGTATCCAGATCTTTGTCCATTGCAATTACCATGCCATCTCAGGAACGCCTGAAAATAAAGGCTTTACTGAATATTCTCTATTGTGATAAATGTCACAACTTGTATCGTTCTGACGCAGCAATTTCTTTATAGGTAACCTTACTTAAATTAAAGAGCCTCTCGGGATTGTTTCTAAATGTTACACTGTTCCACTTTGGCACAACTGGGAAGGATAAACTTACTCATTGACTAAATTTTCAAGAAAAAATATCTGAGTTCATGTCAAACTCTAATAATACAATAAAAAAGAGCTCAAACTAGCAGTTGAGCTCACCAGACCTGTACAGCACTTTTTCAAGAACCAGGTATAGATATTCCATACTTGTTTAGCTTACGATAAAGAGTATTCCGACTGATACCCAGCAGCAAGGCACATTTTGATATATTCCAGTTTACACTTTCCAGGGTTTCCAAAATCATTTCCTTTTCTACTTGTTCTAACGTATCATTTGCGTTAAACGAGTTTTTGCTGCATAAAATTGGATTTTGCAAGGAATCCGGCAGATGTTCAAGAGTAATGTCTTTGCCTTTTGCCAAGTTTACAGCTCGTTCAATGGCGTTGGAAAGCTCCCGAACATTTCCCGGCCAATAATAATTCTCCAATGACTTGGCCGCTTTTGGTTCAAGATTGCTCAAAGGTAAGTTAAGCATACCGGCAAACTTTCTGATGTAGTAACTTGCTAATAACAGAACATCCCCTTGCCGGTTCCGAAGAGGAGGAATTGTAATACTAATAACATTAAGACGATAATAGAGATCCTCACGAAAATTTCCCTTGCGAACCTCTTCTTTGAGGTCTCTGTTGGTTGCAGCAATAACTCTGATGGTCACCGGTATAGGTTTGTACCCACCAATACGTACAACCTGTTTCTCTTGAAGAACCCTTAATAAAGATGCTTGGGTTTCCAAAGGCATATCCCCAACCTCATCGAGAAAAATCGTTCCTTCATTGGCCAATTCAAACTTTCCTGGCCGTCCCCCGCGTTTGGCTCCCGTAAAGGCCCCTTCTTCATATCCAAAAAGCTCACTCTCAATAAGATCCCGAGGTATGGCCGCACAGTTAATGGCTACAAAAGGCCCATTAGCCACATTACTCGAATTATGTATAGCCTGGGCGAACATCTCTTTCCCCGTACCACTTTCCCCCAGCAGAAATACCGAAGACATACTCGGCGCTACGTCTTTGGCGACTTGAATACTCTTTATCAGCGAGACACTCTGTCCGATGATATCTTCAAAAGTGAACTGGGCTCTCGCTCCTACCATCTTGTTAACCAAGCGATGTACATGTTTTATTTCACGCAAAACGGCCACTCCACCGCAAACTTCTTGCTGATGATCAATTATCGGCTGAGCTGAAAATAAAAAATGTGCCTGCTGATGCCCCCTGTCAAGCAAAAACTCTTGATCAGCAATTGACCGTCCTTCATTAAGAAGGGCTTGTATTATTTCTTCATTTTTAAGAATATTTTGAAGCAATTTTCCATAATAATTTTTCTCATGGAAATTTAAAATATTTATGGCCACTGGATTAATTTTTGTAATTCGGCCCTTATCATCAAAAGAAATAAGGCCGTCAGACATGGATTGTACGATTGCATTGACATTGTTATATGATTTAACAACTTCGGCATTAGCTGCTTGCAGACGCAGTTGATTTTCAATCGCCTGCGCCGCGGCCACAACCATACCTAAAGTATGGGCATGGGCTTGACGATAATCACCGGAAACATCAAGAATACCGATCATTTCTCCATTTGCACCATGTATGGGCGCACCAGAACAAGTTATCCAATGGTTAACGCGTGAAAAGTGCTCAGTAGCAAATATTTGGAGGGGAATTTGTTCAATCTTTACAACACCCATTGCGTTGGTCCCTTTTGTTTCTTCGTCCCAAAACTCTCCAACTCTAAAATGACTGTGCCGATCCAAAATATCCTGGTCTCCTAAAAGCTCAAGTACGTAGGCTTCATAGTCAAGAAGAAGCACCACAAAACCAGAGCCTTTTACCAATTGATACAGCTTCTCTAAAAAGGGTTTGGCTACTTTAATGAGCCCTCGGTTTTTTTCTCGACGGATCTTTACTTCCTGCTCGGAAAGCCGCGAGGTCATAAGCACTTCAGGATCTAATTTTCGTTCCCGACATCGTTTCCATGATGACATAATCATGGGATTGACCAAATCAGTAATTTCATTGGTTATTCCCTTGAGAACAAAGTTTTCCCAAGCCTGATACAGCAATTGAATATGTCATCACCCCTTAACGCTTTCTTGTTTTTGTTACTGTTCGATAATTAGTCCAATTTTCCTTCTTCAATTAAATGATTTTAGGAATATATCACAGCAATTTCTTTTTTGTTTGGGTACCGACGGATAAATTTAATATTCTCTAAATTCCGCAAGTTTTCTGTTGAATTTTCTCTTTAATATGTTATGTTACTATTAGGTGTCAAGGATACGTCTCTGTGAATTGTTTAACTCCAGGCTGAAGGGGGCCTCGCCATATGATTTTCTTTGATTCGTTCAC
>JAJZSC010000129.1 GCA_021849995.1 Bacillota bacterium
CGCGTAAAAATTATTGTTTTGTCTAAATCACCGTTCCCAACTTGCCGGACAATTCTTTCTAACCGTTCAATAGGACGAGTAAACGATAATCCAAAGAAGATACTAAAAAGAATGGCAATTAATAGCATAAAAAGCAAAAAAATTAGGAGGTTGAGTACCAGTGCGTTAATCGAAGCAAATGCTACAGCCACAGGTTGTTCTACTATAACAGCCCACCCAGTTCTCGGCAGCATGGCATATCCCCCAAGCACTCTTTGTCCGGAGTAGCTAAGATACTCATTTGGCGCAGGCAGTTTAGAAGGGTCTCCAGTCTTCAAGAAATGTTGAACGGTAAAACTTCTTCGTACATCTGTTTTTTCCAAGACTCGAGGTAAATCTGTATGAGCAATCAAAGTGCCGGAATTGTCAACCAAAAAGAGATCAATTTTAGTGCCGATTTGTTTTGAGCTAACCATACTCAATAAACCCCGCAGACGCACCTGCGCTCCAATCCCGCCCAATAGTTTTTTTCCGTCGGGAGTAAAATAAGGTACGATAATTTTTACGGTTGGAATCCCGCTTTCCAGGAAACTCACCGGACTGTAATAAACCTGCCCAGCAGCTAAAGTTGAAAGAAGGTTTATCCTCACCCATTTGCTTTGATTTAGTTTAAAAATTTCAAACCGGTTTGCACCTTGCCTTATTCTCCCACCACTATCCAAAGTAACTATTTCGTCAACCATAGGAAATTTCTGTAGAAAATTATATAGATTGCTCATTGATCCGGTATCTGTTAAATCAAAAGACAAACCTTTAAGGCTTTCTTCAGTATGAAACAAAAGCGCATCCACTTCCTGAACACTCTGTTCGACCAGTAGATTGTTTTGAACTTGAATACTTCTCTGCAAGTCCCTTTTAGCAAAATACAGATAATATGAACTTATTAGCAGAACTGGTATTGTAGTTAAAAGCACCCCGAAGACAAGAACCCTTACTCTAATACGACTCCACCAAGGAATAGTCGAGTCTTTACGTTTATTCTTCTCACTCAGCCGCAAACCCGTCACTCCTTGACTGTATAAATTTTGTTGGCAAAACTTAAACCAACCGGCGAGACACTCTCCCCAATCTGTTCGACAGCTTTCAAATTTAGCTTCAAGTAGACCGAATCTGGCATTTCGAACAGGATAGATCTTTTTTCTTTAACCATTCGGACGACTAACCTAGCAGCCTGTGAACCTTGATCAAAATAGGATATCCCATAAGATGCTGTGTACCCGGCTTCAGCTTCTGTATCGTAAAGGCCCATTACCGGAATTCGCCCTGCCAAAGACAAATTGCGGATCTCACGAAATCTGCTTTCGAGATAGTAACTTGGCAAAATCAACATAGCTTCTTTAGAGGAAAAGGAGCGTTTAGTCAGCTTAGTTAAATCATAATCCCCTGCTATTGGAATTGGTTCAATATTATAATGATTGCTTTTGGCAACTTCTTGAGCTTGCTGCAGGGCAAGTGTACTTGCCTTGATGCGTGGATCATAGACGAGGAGAAACCGGTCTCTGTTTGGAAAAATTAGTCGTAATAACTCCATGCGCTTGCCTGTTAATTCTATGTGTCCATTGTCCACTCCAGTAGTAGGAATCCCCTGCTCGGAAAAAACAGCTTGAAGACTGCTAGGAAAAGTCACTCCTATCATTACAACAGAAATGACAGGTTTTCCTTTTAAGTTCCTGGCCAGAGCCTCAGCTTCAATAACCCCTGCGGCTACTAGCACATCGGGTTTTTGCCTAATTAATCCCTGAGCCCCAGCTTCAAGCTCTTCTTCATTGTCATATGCGTTAAACAAACTAAAATTAATCTGTGGTTCCACTAATCCTAATTCAGACAGGCCTTGGCGTAAGCCCTCAAACTTGGCGTTCCTGGACTCACCCATGGTTAAAACCCCAATTGTTATAGGCAGCTCCTCTTCTTTTGCTGGAGAAGTGCAGCCACTCAAGACGAGACCGATAAAAACAATCAGGACAATAAATGCTGAAACTGTACGACGCATCAGACGCATCCTCCAAAGAATATCTTTTCCTTAGTATTGCATGTTTCGATATTTTAATAAAGATTTTCTGACTTTACAGATTTACAGAAAACCCGGCACCCTGAAATCTTTTGATATGCCCGAAAAACACGGATCAACACGGCTGGTCTGCCCAATCCAGTGAAATACTAAAAAAAGAATCTCCATTTAGCCAACCATCTTTTCCACTTGGGAGTTATGGTTGCTCTTTTCGGATACTTCTCAGGCCTGCTCGTACCTAATAAGCTAACACCTAGTACAAATAGCACAGAGACGAGGTACCTTAATGGATACCTCGTCTCTGTATTACACTGCCAACCACTACTTTCCCATACTAAGTTAACAGTGGTTTCCTACCGATATAGCGTACTCAGAAGAATTTTTCATCAACACCTTTTAGATCCTGATACAAGTGAATGTGAGGTGGTGCAAGCGGAACTAAACAAAAAGATGAATGAATGCTCATAAGTTTATCTGTTATTTGTCAGGTAAATATATTGGTATGCCTATATATGGCCAATAGAAGAAGGCAGCCAACATGGTAAGAATAAAGATCACGATCGCTATTCCTGCACCAGCTCTAATCATCTCACCGGTTGAGTAGAATTCGTAAGAATAGGTCACAATTCCTGAGGGTGACTGGGTTGGTAAAAATATTGCAGAACCTGCAAACAGGGAAACCAAGCCTATCCAAATTGGGTTTATGCCAATAGACTGTCCCAAGTTAAGAACCAATGGCATAAAAGTTGCCACAACTGCCATCATATTACTCATTCCTAATCGTACTCCAACTGTCAGCACAAAAATTACTATTGCTAGTACTACTGGAGGAAAAGTATCAACAGAATTCAATATTATTCTTGTAAGATCGGAAATTACATTAGTTTTTTGTAATGCATCTGCGATAGTAAGACCTGCTCCGAAAAGAATTAGGACTCCCCAATTAACTTCTTTGGAAGCTTCTTTCCAATTCATAACTCCTACTTTAGGAAGCATGAGAATCAAGGCAGCCAATAGCTCGGCCGGGATTGAATTAGCTAAATTTGATACCCAGAGAAACAATAGACTAAAGAAAACAACCAAAACTCTTTTTTCATCAGGCGTAAGCGAACTCATTTCCTTCAGAGATTTCTCCATCAAATCCTTCCCTCCAGGGAATACTTCAATTTCTGGTGGAAAGAGGCGAGTAAATATAAAATAAATTGAAACAGTTGTTAAGAAACTGACCGGAAAATTAGCCAATAACCAAGAAGTATAAGTAAAGTGATAATCTAACATACTTTCAAACAAGCCAACTGCGTAAATCGTAGTTGAAGAACCAACCATGGTACTAGTACTTGATATCAATGAGAGAAAAGCCAACGAAGTCATGATAGACTTACCTATATTACTAGGTGGTGAAATCCTAAAAGCTGAGAGTAGTCCTGCCACCATCGTTAACATTAACATTGTTCTACCCATAATCGCTGGAATTAAGAAGGTAAATAGAAAGGTAGTCATAATAAATAAAAAGAAAAATGCCCTAACTTTACCCTGCGCTAGTTTTAAAATATGAAAGGCAATACGACGGCCTAAACCGGATTTATTAACCGCCGCGGTAAAGACAAAAATACCCATCAATCTCCATATAATAGAATCTCCCAATTGGGAAACAGCCTCAGCATAGGAAATGACACTTAACAATGGCATTAGCACTATTACAGCTAAAGAGGTAACTGATGGATCCAGGGCATCAGTAGACCACAAAACTGTTGCAAATAGTAAAATAGCCATAGCCCGGATTTGGGCGGGGTTTCCGCCCATTATCCAAGGCAAAAGTACTCCAAGTATCAATATTGCTACTGAAATTACAATTCCCACTGGGCTTTTGATGGCATCTTGCGTTCCTCCTGCCAAACTGAACAGCTTCCTTCCATGAGTGTTATTGTGGGAAACAAAGTTCTATTGCATGGCAAACTCCCTGATGTAATAATTTGTATATCTCAATCTATTGCCAATGGGTTATTGCGAGCAATATCAAGAAATTCTAGAAGAATCCTGCAGCTTCTCCACCCAGTAATTCAGCTAATTGTTTTTGCATATCAAGGAATTTAGGATCCCAATGATCCCGCGGTCTAGGTAGATCGACAAGTAGATCAGCGACCACTATACCCGGGCGAGAAGATAAAACGACTACTCGGTCTGAAAGCAAGAGCGCTTCTCTAATACTGTGAGTAACAAACATGATAGTACTTCTTGTTCTTATCCAAATATCTTCGAGTAATTTTTGGAGGGTTCCCCTAGTTGGTGCATCTAACTGACCAAAAGGCTCATCCATCAGCAATACCTCTGGTTCATAAGCTAGAGCCCTGGCGACAGCTACCCTTTGTTTCATTCCTCCGGATAGCCTAAACGGAAAAACTCTTTCAAAGCCTTTTAAACCTACAAGGTCAATATACTTATCTACTATTTGACCCTGCTCCTTATCGGGGATTCCCTTTTGTTTTAAGGCAAAGCGGATATTGCCCTCGACCGTTAACCACGGGAAAAGTGCAAAGTCCTGAAAAACAACACCCCTGTCCATACCCGGACCAGTGACAGCCTTCCCGTTGACAATGATTTCTCCACCGCTATTTTCATATAAGCCTGCAGCAATCATCAACAACGTACTTTTTCCACAACCACTAGGGCCAATTACAGATACAAATTCTCCTTCATTTATTTGTAAATTTATATCTTTGAGGGCAAAAACACGGGAAGTTCTTCCGCCTCCCTCATTTACCGTATAAGTTTTACAAAGGTTTTTTATCTCTACCTTTGGTACTGTTTGTATGCTCATCGTACCATCCCCCAACGCTCTACTGTATAAGCCTCAATGGTTTTTAGCAGAAGTCTTTCTATTAAAAGTCCCAAGATTCCAATTGTTACAACGCCGGCAAACATAAGTTCAGTGGCCATAAACTCCTGCGCATGGAAAATCCGAAATCCAAGACCATAACCGGCTGCTGAGACCATTTCGCCTGCCACTAGTACACGCCAAGCACGAGAAAAACCAAGGCGATAACCTGTAACTATCATGGGTAAGGCAGCGGGGACAAGTATCTTCCAATAAAGATGGAAACCTTTCATACCCATGGAACGGGCGGCATTCACTAAAGCAAGTGGAATACTTCTTACACCGGTCCAAGTATTAAATGCAATGGTGATGGATGCTTCAAATGCTAAAACGCCAAGAATAGTTTTCTCACCAAGACCGAACCAGAGAATAGCAATAGGAAAAACTGCGACCCCTGGAATAGAAATGAAGAACTGGAAAACAGGAATCAGCCATCGTTCTGCAGCTTTTATGTAACCAAGAATTAAACCAAAAAATGTACCAATAACTATACCAAAAGCCATCGAGGCAAAAATTCGATATAATGACCAGCCGATATCTTTCAGATACAGCCCTTTCGCAATTTGTCGGCCCGTTTCCTTCAAAGTTGCTGTAAAAGTCGGAAATAATGCTTGCGACTCTGTAAAAAATCTGGCATAGATTTCCCATATGAGAAAAACACCAAGAATTGGGATAACATTATCTAATATAAGTCGGCCGTAATAAGCAAACCTGGAGCCCTGCTCGACAACCGCACCCTGGTGTAGTGAGTTGTCATAACCTTCGGCTTTTACATTCATCTAAGTACCTCCCCGTTTAATGCAAAGGAACAACCAGGGGCATCAGGGCCGCCTGACCCCTGGTTGTTGTTAACTGTCACTACTTGCGTAATTTCGCTTCTGCCTTTTGGACAAAGCTGTTGTCAATATAGTTTTTGATTTTAGCAGCATCCGCTGCATCGTTACTTACCCCAAATTTCTTATATGCTAAGGCTGTTTGAACCATATCCTCAACATCTGCATCAGTAAACCCGGAACGATCAGTATGGACATACTTCATAGCGGTCTTAGCAATCTTCTCATCCAGTTTCAGTCCTAGATTTTCCCATGCTTTGACCAATATCTCTCTGGCTTCGTCGGGATTCTTCTGAATCCAAACATGTGCTTTGACCCAGGCATTGGCAAAACGCTGAACAACTTCTGGCTTCTTATCGATTAATTCTTGTCTAGTAAGTACCGGGAATGCGTAATAAGCATTGACTTCTTTAGCAATCGTATCCGCATCTATGATTACTTTTCCTAATCCTTTATCTTCAACTAAAGTTGAAAATGGAACCCAAGGTACCGCCGCATCAATCTCACCTTTTTCAAATGCTGCCGGGATTGTTTCCGTATCCATTTCGTAGATCTTGAAATCTTTAGGAGTCAAACCAAGTTTATCAATATAGCGCAACCATACTCCCGAGGATCCTGAACCCATCTGAACTGCAAGTTTCTTACCCTTTAGGTCTTCCATCTTTTTGGATGTGTCATCACCCTTTTTAACTATAACTTCCCCGGCAAAACCCCAGTGCGTAATGGCAATAGCTTTGATGGGAAGGTTTTTATTTACTGCATTTAAGAAACGTCCACTAGAACCAACTGCAAAGTCGGCACTCTTACCGACCAAGGCCGAAGTAGCTAAACCACCGTTTGCCAAAGGCTGCATATTTACATTAAGATGTTCCTCAGTAAAAAATCCCTTTTCTTGAGCTACTAAAGAAGTTAATGAATAGACGCTTTCCGTATAGAGCAGTCTCACTGTTTCCCACTTGATCTCTTGAGCATTTCCACTAGCCGGGGCTGGAGCGGCAGCTGGTTTAGAACTTCCACAACCACTGATTAGAAGCAAAATAGACAATAGAATAACAAATAAAGTCTGAACTTTAGCCTTTTTGATCAACTAACATACACCCTTTCTTAGTTTAGTGGTTAAGTTTTTTAGCTTAGTGTTAAGCTTGAAAATTCTGATTTTATTAATTAATCTCCTCCTCCCATAATTATTGTCCCCCTTACCCTAGAAGCTGTTTTAAGTCAAATGCGCCTACTTTTAATTTTTATCCTCCGCCTATCGGAGGAATAATCACTACTTGATCAGACTTAAGGAATATTACTCCAAGTCCTTTTTTCTATTGACAGCTAAATAGAGAAAAATTCTCCCTCATAATCACTTAACTGGCCATATTTCTTGATTTAATTTTCGTGCAATAGAAATATCATCGATGATATATGATATATCTTCTATTAGCCATTGCAGATTCCCTTCAGACTTTTAAGAAAATGTTTCAATTTTTTTCGACAGATTTTTAGTTCTTAAATTAGAAGTAAGCAAAAAACATAAGAGAAAAGAGACTACGTCATTCAACGTAGTCTCTAAGTTTGCTACCTGGCAACGACTTACCTTCCCAGGACCCTGCGGTCCAAGTATTCTCAGCCCTGGACGGTACTCGAACTTTCAAAATGTTCATAGATACAAAGAGACCACGTTTATTCAACGTAGTCTCTAAGTTTGCTACCTGGCAACGACTTACCTTCCCAGGACCCTGCGGTCCAAGTATTCTCAGCCCTGGAGGTCTTAACTTCCGTGTTCGGTATGGGAACGGGTGGAACCCCTCCGGCATAGTCACCAGATCTTATCTCTATTTTAGTGTTCGGTATACGAAAGTGTATAGTATACACTTTCGCCGGAGCCGCTGTTCTGGAGAATTACTCTTCGCGGCGTAGGATCGAACGGGTGGAACCCCTCCGGCATAGTCACCAGATCTAACTCGTGGTTCGAGGATCGATATTCGATATTCGAACTCAAGTCTTTCTTATTCAGTTGAGAGTTATTCTCTCAAAACTGCACAGTCAT
>JAJZSC010000130.1 GCA_021849995.1 Bacillota bacterium
TCTTATATAAAACCGGTATTGCCGCCGCTATAAGGATCATACCCATAAAAGCGGGTGCGGCATGACCAAGTGATACATAGATTTGACCTCCAATGATCGGCCCAATCATTCTTGCCAAAGCCTGAATAGATTGGCTGCCTCCTTGAATCCTTCCTTGTTCACTGGAATCGACAGACTTGGAGAGCATCCCATTGAATGAAGGTCCAAAGATCGAATCACCAAAACCAAATATAAACATTCCAGCGATTAAAAGAGGATAGAATGAAAACAAAGCCGATGCTGCAATAAAACTGTAGCCTATGATCTCCGCAACCATGCCAAGAATTGCAATGCGAGCATCACTAAGTTTCAGCAAAAGCTTTGGCATTATCAAACCTTGGGAGATGATGTCTTGGACGCCCATAATTGAAAACATGAGTCCGATTAGGGCAGGCTTCCAACTGAAAGTATCGATTGTAAATTGCGAAAAAACTGCCTGTAAAGATCCGTTGGGTATCCAAAGTAAGAAGGCTGAGACAAGCAGCCTGTTTAAGTTTTTCATGGCAAGTATGTTTGCCAGCTGTGTAAATGGATTCAGTCTTGTAAAGGTAATCTTTTTCAGTCTATTATTCTTGTCAAGGCTCTCAGGCATATAAAAGAATCCATAAACAACATTCAATAAAGTTATTATTGCTCCAAAATACAAAGGTACAGAATAGCCAAACTTAGCAAGTAATCCGCCTAGTGTTGGGCCAATGACGGTGCCTACACCCACAACCGCACTCACCCACCCAAAGTACTTGGTTCTCTGTTCCGGAGGAATGATGTCTGCAAAATAGGCGAAGATAGTGCTTATGGTCCCGCCTGTTATACCATCGATGATGCGCCCGACAAATAGTATCCATAGAGCTCCTCCTATGCCAAAAACTACGTACCCGATTGCGGAACCCAAAAGGCAAACTAAGAGTACCGGACGACGGCCATATCGATCGCTCAAAGCTCCAAGTCCGGGAGCCGCAAAAAACACGCAGACTGCATAAACAGAGGTCAGCAGCGTGACAACTATAGCTTGATCTCCCGGATTGCTTATATAAGGCTGCACTAAGAATGGAACGACAGGTGCTATGATCGTGAAGCCGATTCCGCAAAGAAACACAGACATAAGACCGAATATTAAAGCCTTTTTATCGACGGTTAGTTCTGTGGTCTGTTCATTGTGTGATCTAAATTTGAACATTAAATTCTCCCCTCAAGAGTTGTGTTTTTGCTTCCTTGGAAGCATATTTATCCTATTATAGTTTTCCTTCCTTGTCAACAAAATAATAGCAATGAAAAAGCAGCCTGTTCTCAATAGAGTTAGGCTGCCTGTGGTTTTCATTATTCAAATTTATCCGATGACTACCAGCCGTAAGACTCCCATCTTCTATAAGTACGAAAGCATCCAGTGACGAAACCCGGGTGAGGGTTTCGCCCAAGCCGCCTGCACCAAAGAAAAGCATAACGGCGCAGGTTGCTTTCGCCGAACCGCAAACTACACAGAACAACTTTAGCGGTGAGGATGAGATAACGGCTGCTACGTCCCTGGATAAGTTCTTCTAAGCTTCAGCTGGAGTAAGTATTCCTCTTAGGCAAACTCCATCTGAAGCTAAGAATCACTTGATTCCGACTTAATATCTATACCCAGTTTCTTTATTTCTGCATCCAAATGCCTGCTATACTTTTCCACGAAGCTAAGCATACTGTCAAATTGTTCCTCGGTTACCTGCTCAAATACGGCCTTATCCCGCTCTTGAAACTCTTTGTGCAGTTCTTCATGGATTTTATAAATTGCTTTCCCTTGCGGGGTCAAGCGAAAATAGATTTCTTTCTTGTTATCCGGCTTCTGGTAACTTTCGATAATGCCTTTTTTTATGAGCTTCTTAGTTATTTTACTTATGGCACCGCTAGTCATATAAAAGGACTCCACAAGTTTTGTCCCGTTGGAATCTACATTCCTTCCAATGTATTCGATGCAATGTACTTCAGAAGACTTATAACCCATGAGACTGTCTTCCATCTTAGACTTATTAAGCCAAACCAGCTTGTTAAATAAGTCCCTGAAACCCGCTATGACCAGTTCTTCTTTGTTCATGCCTGTCCTCCCACCCGTTGGTGCATTAACCATATTATATTAGATTTTTGTTTCTATTCAACAATATTAAAATAATTATTTGCATCAAATAGTCTGAAACTTCCTGCGTGATGTAAATGCTGATCTTCAGCACCTTAAAAACACCCATATTTGATTATTTATGATTATGTCCCTAGTTAAGTTAATTTAAATTGACCTAAAACTCTGCCTCATAATTATTCACTCATTCAATATTCAATTGTGCCTTCAAGCTAACGTAAAACCATCGGTTTTTTCGAATCCACCCTCTGTCATCTATATTTTCGCCCTTTTTTCGGGGTCAAAAAACGTCATTTTTGCTCCAAAATCACTCGCACACCACAACATCTTGTGGCCAAACCCTACTTTTTCTTGTCAGAACCACATTTCGCCATAAGAATTATACTCTCCACATACTTTGAGGAGACAAAAAAGATGCCGCTTGAAGCTGGTAGCCCCTTGGCGGTCAATGATAAAAGGCATGATATCATTCTTCAGGCACTCTTTAAACATGATGATACGGCCTACCCGTCCATTACCATCCTGAAAAGGATGTATGCTTTCAAAGCTGTAATGGAAATCCACGATATTATCTACAGTAATAACTTCTTTTTGATGATAATCAGTAAGTAGTTTTTGAATTTCACCGCTGACTTTTGCTGGTGCAGTTGTTTTCATGTCGCCGACCATGTTTGGTCAACACCTAATGTGCCTTTGTTTTTTCTGTGTGAAATTGTCATCATGCTCGGTTTCCCGCATCTTTCGTTTTTCAGAAATAGACTACTGCGCTTAAAAATTCGGCGGTTTTGAAATAACTTATCTAGATTAGTTATCTCAAAACTGCCGAATTTTCAATCATCCAGACCTTGGCATCTACCAATTGACCCAAGTGACTTTTGATGTTAGTTAAACAATTCCGCGGCTTTTCTAGCGATCCTTTCCCCAAATATTTTTGCTCGCTCTTTTTGACCATCATCCCCATCTTTAATGCACACAGCTCCATAATGAATAAAAGGCTGTCCCTCAGCAACTCCTGAAGAGTAGACCAACATACCTTTTACCAACATCTCAGCAATCATGGAGATTTCCGCCACCTCTGCACCACCGCCAACATAATTTGCTGTAGCAAAAACAGCTCCAAGCTTTCCTCCGACATTTTTAGCTGTATCTAACCATTGCTTTAATTGCCCTGCAAAGGTTCCCGCAATCGTCGGCGACCCAAAGATAACTGCTTTGGCTTCGGTCAAGAAGTCATCGTCAATTGCTTCGATGGACATACTTTTGACTTCGACTTTTTCAATTTTCTTTGCACCTTCAGCTACAAGATCTGCAACCTTTTGGGTATTACCAGATTTACTGTAATATACAATAGCTATTTTCACAAAATCCCCCTCCTTTTGAACACTACTCTAACACTATTTCCATTGCTTGGAAATAGTTATTCAATGAGGATAAGCAATTCTAACCAGTATATACAAAAGGAATTTACTGGGGCTGCAGTTCTGTTGAGGAAGAAATTAGGCCTAACGCTCTGCATTATTTATTGAGTTATTCCAAGTATCTAATGAAAAGGGATTTTTTTGGCATTCCTCTAGAAACTTCTTAAACGATTCTTCTTCTTCCCTTTTTTGCTCTTCATCAATAGTCACCATCATTTTTAGTTTTTCACAAGAGATGACACCATGATTCTGATATTCTTCAATCACCCACTCAATGGTATTAGTATCAAATTCCGGATCATTTTTAAACACCGAATTATCAAAACCTTCGGGTAACCTATGGGTCGTATAGTCATTTAACAGCAAGACTTCCATATGAGTTTCAGCTTTTCTAAATTCAAGGCTGGTTAATTCTTCAAAGTTTTCAAGGCAATTCTGATCATAACTTTGAGAAATAATATCCTCTATAAACAATCGTACTACTCTATGCGACAGAAAACCTCCATAAAATTCCAGAATCATGGATTTCAGAGACTTTTCAATAATCCGAATCCTTGCTTCGTGAAAACTTGGCCAACTTCCCTTGAAACCTTTTACTAATTCATCCGAACCTTCTATCATTTCAGGAGCTAAAATTAAACTCATTTCTGCCGGACCACAGGGAATATGGGGACGTTCCTCCTTATTATGCAGGTTCATAAAGGCGTTACTATTGAGAAAAAGAAGATAGTGACCATATTCATCCTTTCCTTTTTCAACGACAAAACCTTCCTGACATAGTTGATTCGCAAATTTTAGCTTATACTTATATGCCATCCCATAATTACCTGAAAATTCCTCGTCCAGCCAAATTCTGTCTGATACCGCATCGATATTTCTTCGCACTGTTCCAGTACCGTCTTTATTGTCAGTAACTATTGTATGGCTTTTTTTCTGAATAAAGGATTTGTTGTCCTCAGCTCTTATTACCTGCATGAATATTATTCCCCCTCTATTTTTGCAAAGGCCTTCATGCCCCTTGGAACCAGCTTCCAAATTAATTATGTGTTTACCGATTATGTATTCTAATTCATCCTCTACATACTGATTATAAGAATCAGAGACCCTTGTCAGTAATAGCTCAATATGTTTTTCTTCAAGCGGATGTGAGCAATTTTTATTAAGCCAATTAATAAGTAAGGCATTAAAATTTTCCCCAGTGTCTTTTATAAATAGACATGCCCGAAATATATCTGATCCGTTAATGTTGTAATTTCCAGTTAATACCACCCGTTGAAGGACTTCATATTTCACTTGATCTCTAATTTCTTTATTGAAGTCCTTTTCTTTAATTGAATGTGTTTGCTCCATTTCAGGTAATTCCCTTCGTTAGGGGCATTCGTCTGTCAAAGTCTGCACACTTAGGAATATCCCGTCTGCCTGATGAACATCTTATCAGAAAGAAGGTTGATTTCCAATCTGCAAAAAATAGCCAGGCTTTCCACCTGTACCCTAAAACAACCTGATTCAATTTTCTTGACATAAATGGAACGTGCCATTTCAACCACACTCATAGAGTAAGTTTAAACTTCTTAAAACTGAAGCAGATATTTCAGCAATAGATAAATACCTAGTATTGCAAAGACAATAATTGTCCCAATAGCTTTTCCTACAAAAAATCTACTCACACTTTTATCCCCCTTCCATTTAAACTTGAATATCAGTATCCCCACAATAACAGTACTTAGGACAACCACTACTATGGGCATAAAGTTTGAAGACGTGTTTTTATTTATTGCCATGCCAATAAATGCTCCAAAGAATAATAGGGCCGACGAGATAAGAAAAAGTTTTTTCTTAATTGAAACCAATACTCTTTTATCATCAACTTCTTTTTGGATTGGCAATGCCTCATGTCCAAACTCAAGTTTACAGCTTTCACAGTTTTTTAGATGTTCTGAAACTAAATTAATACTCTCTTCGCTGGCAACATTATCTTTCACAAGGGGCATCAAATCCCTTATTATCTCGCAGGATGCCTTCAAATCAATCCCTCCCTTTCCAAAACTGATTTAAGCCATTTTTTTGTTCTAAAATCTATGACTCTTGCTGAGTTTTCCGTAATACCTATTCTCTCTGAGATTTCAAAGTAACTTATCCCATTTACACGCATATTGATTATTTTTTGTGTTCGCTCATCTTTGGTTTTTAGCAGCTCATAGACTCTATCGGCTATTTGCTTGGTAATGACACGATCCAGGCTTCTGTCAGCCACATAGACATCTAAAAGATCACAATATTCCACCGCAGGTCTAGCTTTACGCAGGTTTTGCAGCCATAGGTGGCGGGCAATCCCAAATAGCCAAGTCTTAATAGAGGAATTGCCTTTAAAATTACCGATAGTGAATATCGCCTTAACAAAGGTCTCTGAGAGCAAATCTTCCGAAAGGGTAGGATCATGAGTCAAGCTTAACAGATAGCTATAGATATCTTGTTTATATTCAAAATACAGCGTTTCAATTTGTTTCATTAATACCCCCCTTTCATATAATGAGTCACGTTTAGATAAAAAATATTACACAGTTTAACAAATTTGAACATACCAATTTTTCCCACATCATAGACATTGATGGGGAGATAACCATTTACCAAGATTTTTTAGACAATATATTGATTGGCGATTTTCTATGATAATTTTAGACAAAATATTGTTTCTATAAATGCAACACCCTTTATTCCCGTCGAGAAGAACATTTTTTCGAAGAATTAAATAAGCACGTCGCAAACAACTCTCCCTTCGGATTTGCCGGTACCTATAACGCGCAATTGAGAAAGCAACGAACCGTGAAGAAGCGCGTATTAAAATCGAAAATGCTTCGGCGGACCTGCTGCTGATCTGCGGTAAATCGGATAATATCTGGAATAGTTATGACGGTTGTCTGGAACTCCTCAAAACAGGATTCAAGAGGTTAATATCCAATGGATTTTAACAAAGAGTTGAAACTATTACATACGATGGAGCAGGTTTTTGCCACCTTGATTGCTACAGCAAATAAAGTGCAAATGGCAGGCGATGCCTACTGTGATCCGATGACATCAAGACAATATATGACAATTTTGGCAATTCTCCATTTGCCGGAAGATGAGACCACCTTTGTCAATATTACCAACAAACTCGGAACCTCAAAACAGAACGTCACTCAGATTATTAACAGCCTGCAGAAAAAGGGATTTGTAACCATCCTTCCCAGTCTGAAAGACAAGCGTGCCAACAACGTACGCCTGACCCAAGCGGGACTTGACACTATGGTCAAATGTGCCAAAAACGTCACCGTCGATTACATGGCAAATATATTTAGGGGCTTTACTCAACAAGAATTGGATGTTTTATGGCAATTGCTGTTGAAACTCTATCGTTTTGACGGTGTCAAAATGGACGGATTCGAAGAGCAGGTCCAGATCCCCAATACCTATACGGAAGAAAAACTTCGTGAAGGTCTGGAAAGATTTGAAAAAAGACGACGCAGTTAACCCTGAATTTGGATTAACCGCGTCGTTTTGTTTTATTACGCCATTTCATTATCCTTCTCATTGGTCGTAGGGACTACTTCATATATTTTCAATACACTCAAATTACTTATTCCGCTGACACTTATTGCGTATAAGCGCAAAGCGTGATCCTCTTTCCCTATTCAGGATCACGGTCTTCATCTTTAATGACCAGGACTTTGAGCCCAGGTACCGGCTCTTCATTCATGAATTCCGCTTCTCCCTCCTGCTGTGCTTTTAAAAGGATATCCAGGGCATCTGCCACTCTAGCCGCAAGCTGAAAATACATTTTTCTATAATCCAACATCCTAATCTATACCCCCTATTTCAAGCAGCGGCAAAGCTCCGGGTCATGACCCGGGCTTGCCATCTGCTTTTATAGGGGAAATTAAAAAGCGCATGCGAGGTTTTTTTTAACCCTACACATGCGCTATGCTTCGTTATTTGCTGAATCCTAACACCTGAGCCCCATCAACCGGAAGTAAACCGGCTGTGAACAGAAAAGCGGTTCGCATAACCGGTACGCGAACAGTTCCTTTCCGCTGCCTGGGTCAGGAATAGGCTGATCTCCTGCTGCGTGAAGCCGCACAGTCTGCTCCCTGGCGACGTTCCATTATACCGCTTCACCCTCGGCACAGGTGCTTTGCTTGTGCTAAAATGGGCAGCATT
>JAJZSC010000131.1 GCA_021849995.1 Bacillota bacterium
TCCTTAAACCTCACTTAGGATTTGATCTTGGCTAAGTTTTTTTATCGGAACCATGCCCCCAAAAACTATGTAAAGTCATTCCGAGTACCACAAGCAGCATTCCTATAAAAGACCAAAGAGTAGGATATTGTCCATGTAAAATAACCAATTCCCCTATTAGGGCAAAAATAATTTCCCCAGACTGTGTAGCTTCCACTGCAGCAAGTTTGTGGAGATTGCCATTTGTCATATCGGTTGCCGAGAAAAAAAGTACGGTAGCAATTACACCTGAGGAAATTGCGACTATTATAGTTTGAATTATCTGATTTGTACTGGGAAGCCCGACTTTGGCAATTCCTAGAATAGATAAAACAAGCCAAAAGGGAAGACTTGAAAGTGTCATTCCTAGTACTCTTTGGTACGTATCGAACTGTTGCCCGCACACTGCCATCATTTTACGATTACCCAACGGATAGGCAAATGACGCTAATATAACTGGTAAAATCCCGAATAGAACTTCTTTTGACGTAAGTACACGTACCTGTTGCAACTGAATAAGTACAATACCAACCAGAATTATTAAAGAAAGTGCTAAGCTTTTTACAGGTATTGATGAACGGACTCTTTTTAGTCCAGTTTCAGTACTGACAACGGTATAGAAAAATGGGGCAAGCAGGGAACCGGCTACAATAGTAATCTGCCACATACTTGCAACTAACCAGGCCGGTCCATAAGCAGCCGCAAAACAGAGAGGTGCATAGAAAAGACCGAAGCCAACCGTACTCCAACCCAACCAAATCATTGGTCTTTTGCGCATATCCGATAATAGAGGCCTTAAATTCCCTTTAGCAATAACAATCATAAGAAGAGGCGGTACCATAAAGACATATCTTAGAACTGCACTCCATATCCAACTACCACCAGATAGATCCATTGCCCGGTTTAAGACAAAAGTAACTGCAAAAAAGAAGGAAGCCAAAATCCCTAGTGTAATAGCCTTCAAAACTCTCCCCACCCCAACAATCTATTTCTCTCCTTGTAGCTTAACATATTTTACTCTCATTTTTTTCTCCTCAAATTCCATCCCGATTATAGATTTTAAAAATATTATCGTCCCTATTCCACTGAGTATCACGATAATACTTATCAGAACGTAGAAAAGTGAATTTACTTGTAATTTATCATCAAAGACCGTAGCCTCCGTACCCGTAGTCGGAACAGGATATATCTGGACATCTTGACCGTTTGGTCGCCTCACATACATTGTAGCGCTAATACCGTAAAAGTCGTTTTCCTTACCTTCTGAATTAACGTACCATTGAATACAAGCAAGATCTCCATTTAACCCTGAGGTAGGAGCATTTAGTGCTTCCAGTTTTAAGATTCTGTAATCTCCACTGCTAGCCTTAAAAATGCCCCAGGCTTTCTTATAGAAATCCGCTGATTTTTTAAGGGAGAACACCCCAAAATCGTTAAGCGACAGTATCGCATGGTCCCAGCCATAACTGAAATTATCGGAAACAAGTATAGATTCTGCTCTAACCTTTCCACTAAGGACTTTTAAAACCTTTACATTAAACTTATCACCTTGTTTAGATAATTTCTCTTTTCAAATATTCATCTCTACTCATCATATATCCTCCTCTTCAAAAATAAAGACTTCTTCAATTGGCAAGTTAAAAACCCTTGAAATTTTATAAGCAAGAAAAATAGAGGGATTGTATTTGCCATTTTCTAATGAAATAATTGTTTGCCTTGATACTTCTTCTTATGAAGTTTATGGTTTCAATAGGAATTTCTAATGCATTTTGGGAAACTATAAAAATGGTTAAAAAATCTTTAGGAGGTTTTCTTAATGTTACTTGATCTGTCAACCATATTTAAACTAATTAACTACAACCAGCCTCAATTAAGAGAACTAGACCCAACCACAATACAGAGGATTAAGGAAGGGGCTTATTTAGTAAAAATAATTAGTGAAACCGAGGTCACCGCTCGAAAATGCGAATACTACGCCTCGCAGTGTTTTGATCAAGAACTGAAGAATTTCTTTAATAACGAGTCTTCAAAACTTAAAAATGCAAAAAGTAAACTTCAACAATACTACGAAAGTATGACAAAGGAGTGATACAAATGAACTTTAGTGATATGGATATGTTGCAAGATTATGAAAAGGATACGAGAATGGCTGCGCTGGCATTTGCACTTATTCAAACAGAAATATTCGACAGTTCATTAAGAGCCTTAATAGCTAAAGCTTCAGATGAAGCTGCAAAATCTCAGAAACTAGCCGCAGACTTAATCTTAGCACGCGGCGATAGACCTTGAGTTGCTTGCTATACAAGGTTTCGGTATATTCAGATGAAAGTTGGGCTAGACAATAAAAGAGCTGCTTTTAAGCAGCTCCGTTTACTTCATCTAATCCTTTTCTTCTGAATCTTTGGATCCGGAAAAACTGTTTTTCGACCGTTCAGATTTTTCTTCTCTATCCTTCTCTTTCTTTTCATTCTTATCATTATTCTCATTCTTTTTATCAGGCTTTAAGTCGGAAAGGACAGGCCAGACTTTTTCTTTGTCATCGTCTGTTTTTGGCTGTCCCTGATTCTTTTTCTCTAAGAGTTTGGTTTCAGATGAATTTACTTTTTTATCATCTTTGTCTTGATCACGAAATTCACCTTTCGGTAGTGGTCCTTGGATATGAATTGGTTTGCCTGGTTCTTCTTTTTTACCTGAAGGTTGATTACTTTTGACATTTTCTTTAGACTTAGTACCTTGCCATAACTTTTCCTTAACGTCTGGCTCTTCTAGAATCTTATTTCTTTCAGTCTTATATTTCAAAGAGTTTTTATCGACTTTTACCCCGGACTTTTCAGCAGCTTTCCATAATCCGTACTGTCCAATTGTTAGCCCTTCTTTGGCAGCAATATTTAGGTCATCAGAACTAACTTTAAATACTGTAACCTGTGGAGTTAAGCCTTTCTCCTTTTCTATCCGCTCCACTGCAATAGTAAGATTTTGCACGTCAATTGAAGGGGCTTCCTCTTGCAGCTGTGAATAGCCTAAAACAACCCATGATAACTCCGGTGTTAAATAGTTTAAACTGATAGATTTCTCGATTATTCTCTGAAGTACTTCTTCGGCTGGTTTTCCTTTCAGATCAAGCCCACTTAACAGTACCTTGGCATCTTCATTCTTGGGTATAGGTTTCATTACCTTGCCTTGAGCATCTAACTCCAATTCCAGACTGGGGTTAATATCTACAGAAAGCAGAGCCACGGCAGTTGGAGCTTGGTATAGATTCCATCCTAAGGCGGCCGAGATCATTAAGAGCATTACTGCGGCGACAGTGGCCCATGTTTTCAAGGATCCAAAATCAAAACCTTCCCTGATATCTATCTCTTCTCCGACCTGCGCTTTCACCTTAAGCCGAACCTTACGAAAGGTGCCATCATTCCCCAGCACTGTATAATGAGATCCCGATTTCTCAAGTACTAATGCCTTGACACTTCTCATGTCGCCATCCTCCTTCCAGAGGGAAGTACATACTCACGTAAGTAAACGAAGTCATTTTGTTTGGCGATCAAGACCGCAACAGCCAGGATGAACTTTCGTCCCCGCTCGAGCACTTTAGGATGGATTTGTGTCTTTAAAACTAGTGCTTGCATTGGAATTTTTCCTTTCCTCTCAACCTGTGCCCACATATCTTCATCCACGGCAAGTTCCCGGGCCGCACGGAGGAGTGTCTCCCTGGAATCCCGATGTTTGGGAGAAACTTCAACCAAATCTGAGAAAGAAAGCTGGAATTTGCTTAGTTCCTGGGCATACTCCCTAATCTCTGCTGCACGTTCCTGAACCTGTTCTTTCTCCCTAAACTCGTTAAGACCTAGGTGGATATCTACTATCTGGCCAACTTCTTCCTGATCCAAAGGCAAAGCCTCTCTGATGCGTTGACGTCTAAAATAGTCGATTAAACGCCTTTTCATCAATACACGGGCGTACGCCAAAAAGGGGACTCCCCTGTCTGGTTCAAAGTGGTTAATTGCTTCATTGAAAGCAATCAATGCTTCGGAGAGTTCCTCATCCCGGCCCCATTCCAAAGTCCGATGACAGGCTTGACACGCTGTATGGCGGATAAAGGCTAAGGATTCTTTAATGAATTCCTCTCGGGCCTCGTTATCAAGCTTTAAGCGTGACCAAGGCCATCGCTCTTCCCATTCCGGCATGCTTTCTCCTCCCATAATGTAGTACGAATATAGTAGGAAAGTTTAAGGGGGCACACTCTAAAAATAATCCTTAGAAATTAATTACTAGAAACTTGATGCGGTGGGCAATTGCTATGGCACCGATCGTCGCGAACATAATTGAAAAACTTCTATGTAAAGTCACAGGGTAATGTAGTAGTGGTAACATAATGAATTATCTCTTTCCCTTACCTTGAAAAAATACCTTAAGAGCAAACTTTGGTAACACCATCTGCCTTCTCCAGCGCCACGGCTCTTTCCAAAGCCTGTATAACCATTCTAGTTTTAACTTCTGAACCGCATCAGGTGCGCGTAACGCCACCCCAGCCAGTACATCAAAACTCCCGCCAACTCCTATCCCAACAGTAGCGAGGTCAGGATGATCTGCAATCCAGTATTCTTGCCTTGGAGCACCCAGACCAACTAAGAGTAGATCGGGATTAAACTCACGAATTTTCCTTACTATCTTGACATCCCCGGAAATGTCAAAATATCCATGCTCAGATTCAATAGTCAGGCCAGGATACTGTTCTCCCACACGTCTGGCAGCCTCTTTCGCTACTCCTGGTTTACCACCAAGAAAAAACAACCTCCAATTATAAGTTTGTGCAAGTGGAAACAGCTCTTGAACCAAATCAATCCCTGTCACTCTTTCAGGAACTGCTAGCCCCGTTTTTTTAGCAGCCCAAACTACTCCTACTCCATCTGGAGTTACTATATCCGCAGTATTTATCAGTCGCCTTAACCTGAGATCAGTAGAGGCTTTGTAGATAAGTTCTGGGTTTGCCGTTATAACCCGGATCTGGTTGTGCTTTTCTATTGCCTGCTGGATTCTGCTCAGAGTGTCCTGCATTGAAAGCCTGTCAATATAAACCCCTAAAATATTAGCCTTCATATGAATTTTTACCCTTTCTATAATCCTAAAGGAGTTTAAGGTTAAACTCTCATGACTATAAAGTATATGACCCCAATACTATTTGACCTAAGCATATCATTTTTTTGCTTTATGGGTTACCAAAAAGTCCGAGGAGTAATCTGACCTGAAAACTTCGGTCAGGGTTTACGGCCCCGGACTTTTATATTTAACCATGAAAATTCGACAAACCACAATTGCGTAATAAATTAGGTCTAGTTAAAAACTTCCTTCTAGTAGACGTCCAGTCCCTAGTGCTACGCAATAGATCGGATCATCGGCTAAACTAACAGGCAAACCAGTTTCCCTTGAGATCCTGATATCAAAACCATGTATTAGTGATCCGCCACCTGTCATAATAATACCCTTGTTTAATATATCTGCAGAAAGTTCAGGAGGAGTTCTTTCCAGAACTTCCTTTACTGCCCCAATGATAGCTTCGACTGACTCCTCCATAGCAACATAACATTCTTGGGAATTAACTGTGATCGTCTTAGGAAGTCCAGTAACTAAATCCCTGCCTCGTACATCAATATGAGCGTTATCAGGTCTTCCTTCCGGAATTGCCGAACCAACTGCAATTTTAACTTCTTCAGCAGTCCGCTCACCGATCATCAGGTTATGCTCCCTGCGGATAAATCTGATAATAGCTTCATCAAACTTGTCGCCGCCAACCCGCAGGCTCCGCTTAGTTACGATTCCCTCCAGTGATAGAACAGCTATATCTGCAGTACCGCCTCCAATATCTACTACCATATTCCCCGTAGGGCCGGAGATATCTAATCCTGCACCCAAAGCAGCCGCATAAGGCTCTTCAACCACCTTCACCTGTTTTGCCCCAGCTTGATATGCGGCTTGTTTTACAGCTCGCTCCTCAACCTCAGTCACCCCTGAAGGAATGCATACTACTACTCTTGTTCTGAAGAAGGGCCACCTCTTAGCCCCTGCTTTTTCCATAAAATATTTAAGCATCAATTCGGTTGTCTGGTAATCAGCAATTACTCCATCGCGCATAGGACGCATTGCAACGATATTTCCAGGAGTACGACCAAGCATCATTCGTGCTTCTTCACCTACGGCAATTCTCTTATTAGTATTTTTGTCTATAGCTACAACAGATGGTTCATGCAATACTATACCTTTCCCTTTTACATATACCAAAACACTAGCAGTTCCTAAATCAATTCCTAAGTCAATTCCAAACATGAATGGAGGTACCCCTTTCTACATCTAGTAAAAAAGTAAATTTTATACTTCACGGAATCTTGTCCAGATTAAAAAAGCCTAAACGCAAAAGTACAATCTCCCAAAGTGGGAGATTATACTATCTTTTTCACTTTTCTATTCGCGATAAACCTCTTAATTCCTTTATTTTTAACCAATTTTTGTGATTCTATTAAAATTTACTTAATTTTCCTGATACTTCTTCCTGGTTGCTTCTCCTCCACGGATATGGCGCTCTGCCTTATTACTCTCTAAGATGTTCTTAACTTCCATAGCTAGCTTTTCATTAATCAAAGGCAACCGCTCGGTAACATCTTTATGTACCGTGCTTTTACTGACACCGAATACATCGGCAGTTTGCCTAACTGTGGCACTTGATTCCAAAATATAGTTGCTGATATCGAGTACCCGCTTGCGAATATATTCCTGCACGCTGAGCCCCCCTTTTTAGTCCAAAATTTTAGTACATTTATATGCACACCAAACGAAAAAAGACATCCTCGAAGGATGTCCTTTAACTGGTAAATGATGTATTAATTCGAAATTTGGACTTCATCATTCTGCCAGACTTCATAGTGTAGTTGACTTTGATCGGCAACCCCATCTGCTCCTGGATAAAACCCTATTTGCCCAAGGATATCGTTAGTACTAACTTTATCCCCTTCTTTTACCCGAAGGTTCTCTAGCCCTCCGTAAACAACACTCCAGCCGTCACCGCAATCAAGTTCAACCTTTTGTCCAAGTATTGGGTCTCCCCCGGCAAATATTACAGTTCCAGGGTGAGTAGCCCGAATAACGGCCCCCTCTGGTGCTTTATAATCAGTCCCTGCATGAAACAAATATGCCTGCAAGGCCTCAGAGTAATAGGTCTCTGCCTTACGCAACGGAGTACCATGGATAGGACTGGGAAAATCATCTATTTGTTTACCGATATCTTTCTGTTGGGAACTACCTTCTTGTTGGCTTGTACCTCTTTGTTGACTGATTCGTTCTTGTTGGCTGATTTCCTCTTGTTGGCTGATTCCTCTTGAAGAACTAGTACCATCAGGTTGCCTTATTAACTCTGTTTGATTCTTATTAGGCTGTAAGTCAGGAGGAGAACTCTCCAAAGTCATAGTAGAAGCTATAAAGCCACTCAGTCCAAAAAGCAGTAATACTGTAAGAAAATATATAAATCCTATCTTCCATTTCCTTGTACTCATTTTCTCACCTCTGCTAATAGCCTAACCGTAAAGCTATATCTTTAGACATCGGCAATTTAAGGAAAATGTAAGACAGGATAATTAGATTTTGTTCGTGTTTTGTTCTTCACTATTTAGGTTGGGCCAAACTCAATATTTTAGAACCCGGGTAGTAATATCCAAGAATCTCTTCATAA
>JAJZSC010000132.1 GCA_021849995.1 Bacillota bacterium
CGGAGCACCCCAATAGCGCTGACGGGAAATGAGCCAGTCCCTTAAACGGTAATTTACCTTTCTCTTACCTAAGCCCATGGACTGTGCCTTATCAGCAATCTTCTCCCAGGCTTCATCACTTGCCAAGCCGTCAAACTCTCCTGAGTTAACCATTAAACCTTCTTCTGTATAAGCCGTGGTTAGGGGCTTATCCTTTTCTTCAACAGAGGTGCCCGCAGGAAGTATGACCACAGGAATCGGCATGTTATACTTTTTAGCAAATTCAAAGTCCCTTTCATCATGGGCTGGAACTCCCATTACTGCGCCTGTCCCATATTCAACCAGAACATAGTTCGCTATCCAGATAGGAACTTTTTTGCCATTTAAAGGATTTATACAATAGCTGCCAGTGAAGAGTCCCTCTTTTTCTACCTCGGTAGAGGTTCTGGCAATCTCATTAAGCCCTTTCATCTTTTCGATAAAGGCCATGACATCTGCTTCATATTCAGTTCCAGCTACCAACTCCTTTACTAAAGGGTGCTCTGGAGCGAGAACCACATAGCTTACGCCAAAAATGGTATCAATACGGGTAGTATAAACAGTGATCTTATCCTCTCTTCCTTCGAGGGGAAAATGAGCCTCTACCCCTTCGGAACGACCAATCCAGTTGCGCTGCATAATTTTTACTTTATCCGGCCAACCAGGGAGTTTTTCCAAATCCTCTAGGAGCACTTCAGCATAATCAGTAATCTTAAAGAACCATTGTTCAAGGTCTTTCTTGGTTACGGCAGTTTCACACCGTTCACAGGCTCCATCTACTACCTGTTCATTCGCCAACACTGTAGCACAAGATGGACACCAGTTTACAGCAGCTTTTTTCTTATATACAAGTCCATGTTTATAAAACTCGAGGAATATCCACTGGGTAAATTTATAGTAATCTGGATGACAAGTTGCAACCTCACGGTCCCAATCATAAGAGATACCCATTTCTTGAAGTTGCCGCTTCATGTTGGCGATGTTTTTCCAGGTCCATTCTGCTGGTGGAGTCTGGTTCTTAATAGCGGCATTTTCTGCCGGTAAGCCAAAAGCATCCCAGCCGATAGGGTGCAGTACATTGTAACCTTGCATTCTCTTAAATCTGGCGATAACGTCTACTATGGAATAGTTTCGGACATGTCCCATATGCAAATTCCCAGACGGGTAAGGAAACATTGCTAAAGCATAATACTTAGGCTTTTCTGATTCGTTTTCAGCTTTATAAGCCTTGGTTTCAACCCATTGTCTCTGCCATTTCGGCTCAATTTCCGAGAATAAATACCTTTCTTGCACTTCCATTTCCCCCTACATAAAACTAACTCCCGTCCCAAAGAGGGACGGGAGTATATTCCCGCGGTACCACCCAAATTCTTTAACAGCACTCAAAGGATTATAACGGTTCCAGCCGGTGTTCATTATTACCTGAACACAACTCCTGGGCGAGTTCCCTGAGTTTCCAAACAACGGCTTGCACCACCCGCCGCCTCTCTAAGGTTTATCCTTTCAGGTATTACTCCCAATCATAGCTTTGTAGACTATTTTTTTATACGCCATACGCATACTGGAATTTATTTTCCATTGTAACAAAAGTTCGGATAATGTCAAGATAATGAAAAAGAAAGCACCTCAGCATCGCCCCAGAGGCGTTCAAGGTTATAGAACTCTCTTTGATCCGGAGTCATAACATGAATCACCAGATCACCACAATCCAGTAAAACCCATTTAGCTTCAGGCAAGCCTTCTACTCTGAGAACTTTCAGCCCTAATCCAGGAAGTTTTTCATCTAAGTTATCGCTAATTGCTTTTACCTGAGTAGTGGAATTCCCAGTTACAATTAAAAAGTAATCAGTAACCAGAGAAATTCCTTTTAGGTTAAGCATTGTGATATTACGTCCTTTTTTCTCTTCAACCAGGTCAACAACTTGTTTTAAGAACTTTTCATTTAGTTCCAAATTGCAGCCTCCTTTGCAAATCTTGTAGTGTTTGTAATGTTAACGGATGAATTAGCCGGTTGGTTTTCTCCAAAAATGAGACAGTATGCTCCAGACAAGCAAGTGTCCCTGCCTCTAGATTATCATACAAGGCTTTCCGCAACTTGTCTACTCCTGGAAAATCCCGGCTTGGTTCTACTAAATCGGCACAATATATGACCATATCCAGTTTTGACATTCCGGGATAACCTAGAGTGTGCCTTGATATCGCATTAAGCACTTCTCTATCGGGATATAGCCAGTAGAACTCAAGCCAGTACGCTGCTAAAGGACCGTGTAAGATGTGGGGTGCGCCTTCATCCTCAGGGAATTTAAGCAAATTCCAACGTTTAGCGAGTTTTAACTGATATCTCAAAGGGATTTCTTTAAACAGATCATGCAGGAGGGCAGCAAGCCTAGCTTTCTCATAATTAAGCCCATTTAGACCTGCTAGCTCCTCTGCCATTCCAACTACTCCAAGGGTATGATAATAGCGTTCCTCCGATAGCCTGGAAGATACGAGTCTAGCTGCATTTTCATAACTAATTGTTAGTTTATCCTCCATCTCAATCCCAATCCTCAATGATTTATGCTAATTACTCCATCATAGAAAAGCAAGATAATATTGCATAGTGGACATTCACAAGAGCTTCTTAATAGTAATATATGTACAACATCGAATCAGCGCAAACACTGTGAAAAGACCCTTCTCGCATATTTTTGCTGAGGAGGGTCTCCCAATTTGAAGAGTTTTTACAAATAGAACGGAGCGTTAAGTAAGTTACATTTGCTGCTTAGGCTTAGCTTCGTTGACAGTGAGAGGTCTTCCACCAAAATCTTTTCCATTTAAGTCCTGGGCCATTTTTTCAGCATCCCCATCGGCTACTTCAACAAAACCAAAGCCCCTAGATCTACCTGTCTCGCGGTCAGTTATAATGCGACTACTAATAACCTCACCAAACTGGCCAAAAAAGTTTGTTAGATCTTCAGTTGTTGTGTTCCAGGGAAGGTTTCCTACGTAAAGAGTTCGCGCCATTTGATGTCACCTCACTAGTTGGATTCGTTTTTAGTATGAGCAAATCATAAAAGACTATACCTCATTAACTCTCCAACTTTTGCCAATTAGTCAATACTCTAACTTCTTTCATGGTAAAGCTTTAATTCTTCAATAAATAGTCTTACCGGCTCTGGTAACAGATAACGAACAGATTGACCATTTTCAATTCTTTGGCGAATATCGGTTGATGAGATAGCTAAAGCCGGAACCTCAAAGCCATGTATCTTTCCTCTGATTTCCGGGTGATTTTGCTGAATAGTATTTAAGAAATCACTGGCATCAAATCCCGGTCTGCTTGCTCCAATAAATTGAGTTAAAGTTAGGATCTCTTCCGCCTCACGCCAAAATAATATTTCTTTCAAAGCATCTGTCCCGGTAATAAAATACAGTTCATGGTTTGAATATTCTTTGCGCAAATAACGCAGAGTTTCTACGGTATAGGATGGTCCTTCCTTAGTAATTTCATAATCAGAAATATCAAAGAAAGGATTGTCTGTTATTGAACGTTTTACCATTTCGTATCTTAGTGAAGCTGAAGTAACAATTCTATCTTTATGAGGCGGGGTACCTGTTGGAATAAAGATTACTTTTTCAAGCAGAAACTCTGTCCTGGCCATCTCCGCAGCAACCAAATGACCATAATGGATCGGATCAAAAGTCCCACCCATAATTCCCAACCTAAGCGTTCCCAAATTCCCACCCCGTTTACTTAAGTAACCTCTAATTAAGTATAAATATATCAGACAAATCTATTTTGCTCAAATCTATGTTTGAAAACTCCTTTCGGGGAACAGCCTATTTGCAAACGGTTGTACTTTTGATTTAGGTAAAAAGTCTTTGGCACACACTCTTTTAGAGCTAATGAACAGCGCCTTGAAAGAACTTACTGCGGCAGAATTATCACTGGCTTTTTCTGTGATTTGCGAAAGAGCAAAAAGTTCCTTCCAATCACCTGTACTAGCTCTGCTTTCACAGCTTCAGCAAGCTGAGCAGCAATTCCCTCTGTTTCCTCCAGACTATTAGGCAGAACCCTGCCTTTTATCAGCTCACGGGCTTCTAGAGCTTCATCAGCCTGCGCCAAGACATTTTCTGTTATTCCACTTTTCCCTACTGTTAAAATGGGATCCATTTCATTACCCATTGATCTTAGAAAACCCTTTTGTTTTCCTGTTAACACTTAAACAACCTCCTTGTAAGACATTCAACCTAATTCAAAGACTATCTGTTATTTCAGAAAGCTCTAATTGAAAAACATCACTCGTATCTTAAGGCAGTAATCGGCTCAAGTTTTGCAGCCTTCTTGGCGGGATAAAAACCAAAAAATAACCCAATCGCAATCGAAAAACTTACGGCAAGAACTATAGCCCAACTTGAAAGGAGCGGTGGCCATTCTAAGATGGTGGCGATTAAGACCGCGCTCCCAACTCCACAAATTATCCCAATAATCCCACCTGTAAGTGAAATTACAGTTGCTTCGATCAAAAACTGAGACAAGATATCTTTTTCTTTCGCACCTAAGGCCTTTCTCAAGCCAATTTCTTTTGTCCGCTCAGTTACTGAAACTAGCATAATATTCATTATTCCAATTCCGCCAACGAAAAGAGAGATACCCGCTACCATACTGATAATACTGGTAAGGATCTTTGTTATTTGATTGGCTGTCTGGACCAGCTGCTGAACATTAAAGGCATCATATTTATTACTTGTCCCATGTCTAAGGTTTAAAATTCTTTTTGCCGCGGCGATAGAGCTTTCAAGATCTGCTTCCTTAAAAGTTGAACCCTCAAGCTGATCAACCCTCCTGGTCTGAAAAACATCTGACCAGGTTCCCCATGGGATGTAGGCAAATGAGCTCTGCGGACCAACATTGAACTGGGCAAATGCTGACTTATCTTTGGCCAAAACTCCAATAACCCGGCACGGAACATTTCGGATAAGAATTTGCTGTCCAAGAGGATTGCCAGCACCGAATAGACTTTCTCCCAACCCCTGATCCACTACCACGACTCTGCGATCAGCCTGGAATTCTTCCTCCGTAAAGAACCTACCACTCGCTACTTCCCTCCGGCGAAGTTCAGCAAAGTCTGGTGTCGTACCTACCACCATGCCTGAAGCCCTTTTTTGACTTACTTCAAGATTAGAGAATTCCATACTGATTGGGACTATGAATTTTAGTTGGGGTAACGCCCGCTGCAAACTTTCGGCATCTTCGAGGTTCAAACGGTCCCCATCTTGTAATCCAGATTGTCCGATAGCCTTTGTATATAAAACGAACAAATTGACCCCTGTTTTTTCCATCTCCTGCATGATTACAGCCTTGCCGCCAAGTCCAATCGTAACTACGGCAATAACAGCGGCTATCCCGATAATTATGCCTAGCATGGTGAGACCAGCTCTTAGCTTATTAGCCCTTAAACTTCTGAGAGCGCCTCGAAAGCCTTCATATAGGTTCATTAGCTTCCACTCCCATTTTCCGGGGTCACAGCCATTTGGTCTTGCATCTGGGCTGTAGGATTCAAGACCACCCTATCACCGGATGCTAAACCTGCCGTAATTTCTTGTAGTACGCTTGTTGCGACTCCGACTTTAACCTCTGTCTTAAATAATCTACCATTTTGGTACTTGTAGACATAATTTTTATTCCCTTCCTGAAACAAGCTCTCCAGGGGAACAGCCAATACTCCTTCTTTAGGTGAAGTAAGGATTTGTACATTTACAGTAAAGCCGGGCTTTAATTCAGCCGGTACGCTATTCAGTTTCAAGCTTACTGCAACTGTTGGAGCAGGGTTAGCCTGAAGTGACTGTTTAGTTACCGCTTGCGGTGCAATCTGCGCTATTATCCCCTCTACGATCTTATCCCCTAAAACTTTACTGGTTATTTGTACCTTTTGGCCTACTTTAACCCTTCCAGCATCGACCTCATTTAACTCTGCTTCAACATTCATAGCACTAACGTCTGCAATGACGACCAGAGGAGTTTGAACAGGGGTAAGATTACCTTCCACTGCATTCACCTGCAATACTGTGCCATTGATACCAGATTTATAAGTCAGTTGAGACCTCTGAGCCTCGGCAACCTTCAAAGCCTCTTCTGCTTGTTTCACCATCGCTTGAGCCTGAGTCACAGCCAACTCTGCCTGCTTAAAGGGTGCTCCTTCCGACCCCTGAGTTGGAGACGGGCTATTGGAAGTGTCAGACATCATTATATTAAGGGTATTCCCTGAAATATTGCCTGGTTTTTGGGCAATTTGATTATTAGAAATCGAGGAGTTTTTGAAGGCATTTAATTGGGATTCAGAACTAGCTAAAGTCGCTTTAGCTACTTGAAGATTAGCCCTGGCCTGAGAAACTTGAGCCTCTGCTAAGGTCTTATCCAGCTCAAGTAAAAGTTGACCCTGTTTAACCTTATCTCCAACCTTCACAAACACCCGGGATACCTTAGCCGGGCTAAGCACTCTAAGCTCTTGTTGGGATGCAGGCGTAATAGTCCCATTGGCATAGATTTCTTCATGGATAGAAACTGGGCTAATGGTTGTTAGTTTGACTTTAGGCGGGGTTTTCCCCCGCTCCCACATCCACCAAGCCCCAGTACCCAGCCCAAGAATTAATATTATAGCTAATGCCCCTAAGAAGACTTTTTTACTCAAGCTGCTCCCACCCTAAGTTAATCTACTCTTCCCACTCAAATTCAAGCCCTGAGATATTCACCTTGTCCCCTTCTTTTATTCCGCGAGCCCTTAAGGCTGCATCTATACCCATGGCTTTTAGAATATTCTGGAACCTATAAAGGGATTCTTCATTATCGAAGTTGGTCATAGCAACATGCTTCTCTATTTCCCTTCCAGTGATAATAAATGCCCCATCTTCAAAGGACAGGTTAAAACGCTCATTTTCCTTAGCCTCAGTTACTCGATGCTCCTCAGGTTTAACATATATTTCCGGAGGTTCAATTTCCGGCAACAACTGATTTACCCGGTAGATTAACTCTTTTAACCCTTCACCTGTTGCGGCAGATACAGGAAATATCTCATAATCTTTTCCAAGTTCCTGCTTGAGAAGTTCCAGGTTATCCAAGGCCTCCGGAATATCCATTTTGTTAGCTACTATTAGCATTGGCCTATTTGCCAACTGCTCACTGTATTGGCGCAATTCGTCCTGAATAATCCTAAAGTCTTTCAGTGGATCCCTTTCTTCCGAGCCTGATACATCTAATACATGTAAGATTAAACGTGTTCTTTCCGTATGACGAAGAAACTCATGACCAAGGCCTGCACCTGTATGGGCGCCCTCAATCAGTCCAGGAATATCTGCCATAACGAAACTCTCTCCGTCAACATCAACAACTCCAAGATTTGGGACCAAGGTAGTAAAATGATAATCTGCAATTTTGGGCTTAGCTGCTGAGACTTTAGAAATGATGGTTGATTTACCTACATTAGGAAACCCTACCAGACCAACATCAGCTAATAGCTTTAGTTCTAAAAGGAGCCATCTCTCCTCACCTGGCTCACCATTTTCGGCGATAGTAGGAGCTTTGTTGGTGTTGCTCATGAACCGTGCGTTACCACGCCCACCTCTACCCCCACCGCATTTATTTGCGGCGGCTCTGAAGGGGTCCTGTGGGAGCGTTGGGACAATATCTCCCCTGCACAAGGTGTAAACAGCGTGCAGAGTTTGCTTTCTAACC
>JAJZSC010000133.1 GCA_021849995.1 Bacillota bacterium
CACCAAATAGGCCAGACCTTCACTAACAGTTATATCCGCTTCATTGCCAGTTGTGATAACATAGTTTACTCCAACACCAGCGTCTTGCAGTAGATTAAACAGCAGAAAACCAACAGCCCCACTCTGAGATACTAAAGCTACCGGGCCCTCCTTGATGCTGTCTAGTTCCATCGAGGCACTGAAAGAAGCGATCAGCCCTGTAGATACATTAAGGACACCTAGGCAATTTGGGCCTATCAAGCGCATCTGGAATTCTTGAGCGATCTTGATAATTTCTGCTTGGATTTTCTTACCTTCTGACCCGGTTTCAGAAAATCCAGATGAAAAAATGACAGCCCTTTTGATCTTTTTGACGCCGCAATCCCTTAAAATTCCTGGTACTCGAGTTGCAGCCACAGCAATTAGCGCTAAATCTACTTGTTCCGGAATTGCGCCAACTGAAGGATAACAAGCCAACCCCTCAATTTCTCTGTACTTTGGATTTACCGGGTAAATCTGGCCCTTATATTTATGCTTTAGCAAATATTTAAGGATTTTACCATTAATGGTTTTAAAATCCTGGCTAGCTCCTATAATAGCAACCCCTGTTGGCTCCATAAAATAATCCATTTGCCCCTGCCCCCTCTTGAAAGTCACAATATTCAGACTTTTAACAGCCTACCGATGTTTTAGCAGGCTGTTAAGCAGCCCGTTAGTGTCACCTTCCCTATGTTTGATCTGTAAAATTATTGCAAAATAATTTTACTAATTACTACACATTAATACTCCCAGCCTTTAATGAATTACGCTGATATCGTTGCCAGAGGAACACAATTATCAAGGCAGAAATACCCACCGTATCTGTCACCAATCCCGGTTTAATCAATCCAAGGGCTGCTGCAAACAAAAATATTCTTTGGATAACATTCGTTGTTCTTAGCATATATCCCTGTACCGCACAGGCTAGCGTAATAATCCCAATACTTGCCGTTACAGCCGCTAACAGAATCTCACCTAGACTCCCCTGGGCAATTAAGGCGGGTGAATAAATCCATATAAAGGGAATCAGGAATCCGGCTGATGCGAGACGAGCTGCTGCCCACCCCGTTCGACTTGGACTGGCCCCGGCGATCCCTGCTCCCGTAAAGGCAGCTAAAGCTACAGGGGGAGTAACATTTGAGATGTTGCCAAAGTAGAATACGAACAAGTGAGCAGCCAACGGAGCGATCCCCAATTTCAGGAGAGCTGGGGCAGCTATAGTAGCTCCTACAATGTAAACCGCAGTGGTTGGCATTCCCATGCCCAAGATAATGGCTGTAATCATCGTTAAGACCAAGGTAGCAAATAAGCTTCCGTGAGCAAAAGCAATCATATTGTCTCCCAGAGTTATGCCCAGGCTCGTCAGTGAAGATACTCCCACGATAAACCCGACGACCGCAGTGGCTATTGCTACACCCACACTCCCTTTTGCCCCCATTTCCAGAGCCATGAGAAGCCCGCGCCAACTCATTCGTGTCGTTTTCCTCAAGAAGCTAGCCCCAATGGCTGTCAAGATCCCGTAAAAGGCTGCAAAGGTTGGGGTTACCCCTTTCATGAGCAGGTAAACAATCGCTATCAGGGGCAATATGAGATGACCCCGCTCTTTCATGACCACCCCTATAATAGGTAATTTGTCACGGGACACGCCCACTAATCCCGTCTTAACGGCTTCCAGATGCACCATCGTAAATACTGCTAAGTAATAGAGAAACGCTGGTATTAACGCTGCAAGCATTATGTCCTTATAAGGGATATTTAAGAATTCTGCCATGATAAACGCCGCTGCTCCCATGACTGGAGGCATTAACTGACCGCCGGTGGAAGCGACGGCTTCCACCGCCCCCGCAAAGTGAGGCTTATAGCCAATGTTTTTCATCAAGGGGATGGTAAAGGCACCGGTTGTCGCTACGTTAGCCACCGCGCTGCCACTGATGGTTCCCATGATTCCGCTTGCAAATACGGCAACCTTGGCTGGCCCGCCCGGTGAGGTTCCCGCCATGGCCATTGACGCATCATTAATCAATTTGGCCATGCCCGTTTCCCCAAGGAAAGCACCAAATAATACAAAGAGAAAAATAAACGTGGCTGAAACACCGAGTGCGACACCGAAGATCCCTTCTGAACCCAGATACATATGGGCAATAATCCGATTCAGGCTGAAACCACTGTGCCCAAAGGTCCCCGGGATGTATTCTCCGAAGTAGGCATAGAGGAGAAACAGTACGCCAAGGATCGGTAACTCTTTGCCAAGGGCCCGGCGTCCCGCCTCTAAGACTACCAAGATGCCTAACGCACCCATGATGTAATCCCGGGTTATCGGCAGACCTCCACGCATGGCTAATGACTCATTGGCGAAGACCATGTAGAGACCCGTTACCATACTAAGCGCGACCATTGCCCAGTCCATAATGCCCGGTTTGTTGCGCATCCCTTTCCTGTGGGCAGGATACAGCAGAAAGATCAGCACCATGACAAAGGTTAGGTGAACAGAGCGCAACTTAATGGCCTCTAGCGCCCCAAAACCCGCTACCCACAAATGAAATAGAGAAAATGAAACAGCGATTGCTGAGACTAATAACGCAAGCTTTGTCCGGGGCATAAACTTCCGGAATTGAGATTCCTTATCGTACTTTTCCAAGAATTCTTGGACGACTTCCTCTGAGGCAATTCCATCCGCTGATAATCTCTCAACTTGGTTATCGTCACTTGTTCCTTGCCGGTCCTTCATGTCTGGTTCACCACCTCCTTACTTCATGACCCCAACTTCTTTGAAGTATTTAATGGAACCAGGATGCAAGGGCAGAGGACCCATCCCTTTATTGGAATCTTCTTTCTTAATGTTCTTAGTGATAGAGTGGGCATTCAACAGATCCGGCAGGTTTTCATAAATCCCTTTCGTAAGGTCATAGATTAATTCTTCGCTCAGATCAGCTCGAGTCAGTAATAAATTAGCTAAAGCCACCGTGTGTACCTCTTCATCCTGTCCCTTGTAGGTTCCCTTGGGAATGACCACCTCATAGTAGAAGGGATATTGGGTGACAATCTCTTTTATCATCTCCGGTTCAAGGGAAATCAGCTTAATGTCAATCGAGTTAGAGACATCCATAATCGCCGCTAAGGGCATGGCACCGGAGAAGTTAGCCGCATCGACTTGCTTATTTTTTAACAATTCGCTCGCCTCAGTAAATCCAACGTAATCTGCTTTCACATTGCTCTTATCAGTCTCCCAAAAATTGAGCCCATAGGCCCCCAAGACTTCTTTAGAGTTGGTTACCGTTCCGCTTCCCGTTGCCCCTGGAGCAAATCTCTTGCCTTCGAGATCCTTGAGCGAGTTGATTCCGGAATCCTTACGTACGACAATTTGAGTCACATTAGGATATAAGAAGGTCATACCGCGCAGATCCTTGTTGGCCCGTCCCTTGAATGTATCCTGACCTTCATAAGCGTACACAGCCACATTGGCCATGGTAAAAGCTACTTCGGCTTCCTTTTGTTGCAAGAAATTCATATTAGCAGCGCTTGCCTCAGTTGACTGAGCTGAAGCTTTAACGCCCGGAACCTTGTCCGACCAAATTTTAGCTAAGGCATTCCCTATTGGATAATAAGCGCCCGAAGTCGTTCCAGTAGCAATGTTCACTTTTTGAATCTTCGTGGTCGTTTGACCATCGCCAGTGGAACTGGTGCTTCCACACCCCGTCAGAGCCAGAGTTATAATGATAACCATAATTAACGCCAGTTTTTTGTGCATTTTAGATTCGCCTCCTCCTTAATTTTCCCTCTAAAACCTTGGATAAGTAAACCTACTATTTATCACCTCCTTCCAATGATTATTGAATACTCACACTCGACAACACCAATACACAGTATCGTTTTCCCTGTTTTATACTCATTGTTCCGATTATCGGAATTATGTTCCTGAATTAAATTATATCACACCCTCCTTTTCGAAGTCTATAGATTTTATTAGTATTTTCTAAATTTTCACTATATTTTATATTGTCTGACTCATATCGTTGAAACTTGCGCTATATAGAAATCTCTATATCCCTCATCATTATCGATTATTAGAGAAAAACTAAGAAATAAATTTACATGCAGTGAAATCGTCAACGGATTCAGAGAAATCTATTGCTTTGAGATTAAGGGTGAGGGCTATATACCCACCTACACAAGAACTGATTTTACAGATGAGCTGCATTAGACTTTTGGCTCGAACCGATGATGGGATTTCAAAAAGTGACAGCCGAAAAAAAAATTGGGCGCTGTTAACTTGATTTTTTGAAATACAAAAAAAACTTGAACGTCTTGCAAATACAGGACTTTCAAGCTTTTTATAGTTTTTAACTGTCAAAGATAAAACCAAAAGGTGACATATTGGCTCTAAAACTACAACCCTAAGTTTACCCATGTTGCCCGATTATTTCATCAGAGCATCTGCCCTACAACTAGTTTCAAGAAAAAAACTTTTACCTTAAAATGCTTTTTATGGTAAGAATTCTTCCCCTCTATCAAGGAAGGGATGAATGGTCTATTATTCCATACTGGTGTAACTTATTGTAAAACGATTTTCTGGAAATTCCCAGCGCCTTCAATGCATCCGTACGGTTATTGTTGCATGCGTTTAAGGCCGATAAGATTACATCCTTTTCAACACTAGCTACAATTTCCTTTATGTCGAAGGACTTTTCCTTAACACTTGAACGAATCTTTTTGGGAATAATGTGAGCTGGCAAATGATCAGAAGTAATTACCTCATCGCTACAGACTATGCTTGCATGTTCCAGAATATTTTTTAATTCCCGTATATTACCTGGCCACTCATAAGACTGGAGAATTTTTTCAACCTGGGGAGACAAAGTCATTTCATGACCCAACTCTCCGGCGAATTGTTTCAGAAATACTTTAGCCAGTTCTAAAATATCATCTTTTCTCTCACGTAATGGAGTCAGTAAAAGAGGAACAATATTTAATCTATAATAAAGGTCACTTCTGAAAGTACCTTGTTCAATCATTTTTTCTAAATTCCTATTAGTTGCTGCAATTACCCGGATGTCGACTTTGATGGGCCTAGTACCTCCTACCCGTTCAAACTCCTTTTCTTGTAGTATACGTAATAATTTAGCCTGCATGGTAAGGCTCATATCTCCGATTTCATCCAAAAAAATTGTTCCTTTATGTGCCAGTTCAAATTTACCGAGTTTTCCTCCTTTTTTTGCCCCCGTGAAAGCCCCATCTTCATATCCAAAAAGTTCGCTCTCTATTAGATCTTCTGGAATGGCAGCACAATTAACCTTGATCATAGGTCTCTTGTTACGTGAACTACTATTATGAACAACCCGGGCTAATACTTCTTTGCCTACACCACTTTCGCCGAGGATTAACACTGTACTATCTGTTTTTGCTACCTTAGCTGCTAACTTTAAGATTTTTTTCAAGCGACTGTTCTGCCCTATATATTCTTCAAAAGAACTAGGTAGTTGTTCTTCTTGTTCTAACTGTTCTTTCAAATAGTCAGCAACACCCTTTGTCTGATCTAACTCACGGTTTAGTTCTACAACGTCATTAATATTTTTAAAAATCGAGACACAACCAATGATATTCTTGCCATTGTATAGAGGAAATGTACTTCCCACCACATTTATACGAAGAGAATTCAAATAACTTCGACGACAGTAACTTGACTCACTGGTTCGAAGAACTTCTATCGTTTTAGCATTTGGCTCAATTATATCCAGCCTCCGTCCTATGACTTTGGCAATTGGAACTCCTAAAATTTTCGCATAGGCCTTGTTAGCAAACACAATAGTTGTATCTAAATCTATAACTATTACGACATCATGGATATTATTAAGGATTTTGAACAATACTTCCGGGTCCCATCTGGGAAAAAAGCTTGTTGTAACAGCATGTACGTTGCTAATCACATCTAATCCCTCATTTAATCTTGCATCTTTTAATAATTATACAAGAGTCATACTGTTGTAGTAAAGGAATATTTTAAAAATTCTCATAATTAAAAAGGGGCCTTGTCAAATCTGACAAGGCCCCTTTTAGAAGGTTACAATTTTAAATCAATATTAAGAAATCTTGTTGGTTCGGGTCCAGATTTTTTGCTCTTCAGCAGCTTTGATCAAATCTTCTCGGAAATCCGGATGGGCTAGCTCTATCAACATTTCAGCTCGCCTGAAGGTTGATTTTCCAGTCAACTGAGCTTTCCCATACTCTGTGACAATGGTGGGAGCGAAAGTTCTAGGGCAAGTAACGGCTGAGAAAGTCGTTATGCTAGGCACGATTCTGGATATTAATTTGTCCCCCTTCGTGGTCGTCGAACTCATGCAAATAAAGGGTTTTCCTCCTTTGGACTGGAAGGCTCCCATGGTAAAATCCAACTGTCCGCCCGTGCCGGAAATTTGTTTAATTCCTGATGATTCTGAGCTTATTTGACCCAGCAGATCGATTTCAACTGTGTTGTTAATAGTGATTTGTTTGTCATTAATCGCAATTCGTTTCGGATTATTGGTAATATCCACAGGGTAACTGGCAAAGGCCGGGTTCCTGTCGATAAAATCATAGAGCTCCTTCGTGCCCATTGCAAACGTAAAGACGGTTTTATACTTATCGATGTTCTTCATTGATCCATTGACTTTGCCTTTTAATATCAGGTCGATGTAAGAGGTAGTGGCCATTTCTGAGTGGATTCCTAGATTTTTCAGATCACTATCTGCTATCATTTTAGCGATAGTATTAGGCATGCCCCCTATCCCAAATTGCAAACAGCTTCCGTCCTCTATCTCTTCAATTAATAAGGAGGCGATGGCTCTTTCGGCTTCAGTTTCTGTCACAGATGCCGGCAGCACAGGCAGAGGATAGCTTTTTTCCACGATATAATCCACTTCAGAAATGTGTATACATTCCTGTTCACCCCCTAAAACCCAAGGAACCTGATCATTAACCTCCAGAATGATGGTTTTAGCTTTTTCGCAAATAGCCCTTGCATAAGAAACAGAGGTACCAAAGTTAAAGTATCCATTGTTATCCGGGGGGGTCGTTTGAATCATGGCAACATCCGGCGGATACGAACTTCCGTTACGTAAGAGTGTAGGACTGGCGCTGTAATTACCCGGTATATAGTAGCAAAGTTCTTTCTCACCTAGTTTTCTTTCGTGCCCACTTAAATAACCGCTCATATAGGTAAAACTCTTTTTCTCCAGATCCGCTGAACAAATTTTAGGAGATACAGTAGCACACACACATCTAACCATAACGTCGCTTACCTCACCAACACGCTTAGATAAGGCTTCATCTAAGGCCTGGGGGAACATGGCAAAGTGGCTCATAAAAACCCAATCGCCGGATTTAACAACTTTAACTGCTTCTTCCGGAGAACGCAATTTACTCCTGTATTCATTTTCGTACATTTTTCCTACCTCCCATTTTTCCTATCTTTAGTTGGTTCGTCAAAACTGTACTAATTTAGTGTGCTATTGTTGGTTTATTTTGTTCTTCTAAGTCCTCATTTTCTAATTCCTTAAGAGCTAATACATATTTTTCGTGTCCATCTGCAACGGGTTTTTTAGCCATAAGCGTTAAGATTACTAGTATAGGAATCCCTACTGCGAGTGACGGATATAACGAGGTACAATAAGGGTTACCCGCAAAATGCCATACTGCTGCTACTGTCCCACCAAATAACATCG
>JAJZSC010000134.1 GCA_021849995.1 Bacillota bacterium
ACCTTGGCAGCCGTGGCTATGGCGTCGATATTGGCTCCTAAAAAAATGAATTCCCAGTCGTACTTTTCTTTCTGCCGTTCAATCATTTTCTTGATGGAGTCAGCGGTGTACTCACGACTGGCATTTTCCATACCATCGGTTGTGATCACCAATACCACTTTATCCGCTCGTTGGTCCTCGCTGGTTTGCTTTTGGACATTGCTGATCTTTTGAATGGTCTTTCCGATAGCATCCAGCAGAGCAGTGCAGCCGCCAACATAATATTCTTTCTCAGTAATGGGTCGGATTCCCTTGATGCTGATTCGATCGTGGAGAAGTTCATAGTTGTCATCGAACAGCACCGTAGTGACTATGGCTTCACCAGGCTCCTTCTGCTGTTTACTAACCATCGCATTGAAGCCACCGATGGTGTCGCTCTCTAACCCTGACATGGAACCGCTTTTATCTAGGATAAAGACCAATTCTGTTATATTCGTTTTCATTTGTTATCCCCTTTTCATCTTTGATGGTTAAAGGATACCAAAATAAAGAGGCTAATAGGTCGCTTTCAAAACGACAATTAGCCTCCGAGCAGAACTTGGTCGAAAGCAAACAAGGCTTCGTTAATTTCGAAGATGTTATAATTGCCTTCTTCGATGAAGTACTCAATGATGAGATCAAACTTGTTACTGCGCGACAAAGTATATCCAGCTTTACTCAGGAGATCATGGGTTTCGTCCATATTCAGTTCAAGAGCGATGGCAAAAGCTATGGCTGTAACCCTACTGGGATTATAACCTTTTCCGCTGCGGATTTTGGAAAACAGCTTACGGTCGATATTGGCTCGCTTATAGGTTTCTACCTCGGTCATGCCCTTTTCTTTAATAAGCCGCAGCAGCATTTGAGAAAAAGACTCTTCCAATTGTTCTAGCACGTCCTCTAAACGCCTTTTCCTTTGTGGCTGGGCTGGAGCGGCAGGGTAAGAAGCACTTGGCCGGGGAATCGTCTGTGATTCTTCAAGCTGCTGATATTCATAAGATTCGATAACCCTGTTTCTTGCATAATGATGGTGTTCTTCAACGTAGTTATCGTCAATGTATCGTTCTATGGCAGAAAAAAGTTTGGCACTCAGCCTAAAGGCGTTCTTATCATAGACAACCAAATAAACGTTCATTTCATGGTTTAAAAGGAATTCGCCGATTGCAGAAATGGCAATCTGCAGCGCCTGATCTTTCGGGTACCCATAGATCCCGGAAGAGATCAGGGGAAAGGCGATGGATTCGCACCCCTGCTGAAGGGCCAGTGTCAGCGAGTTGGTATAGCAATTATGTAACAACTGTGCTTCGCCTGAACTACCGCCACGCCAAATCGGTCCGACGGTATGGATAATGTGCTGGGCTGGTAGGCTATAGCCACTTGTCATAACCGCCTCGCCAACTTGGCATGTTCCAATGCTGTCGCATTCCGCTTGCAGCTTTTCACCCCCAGCAGCAGAGAAAATAGCTCCACATACTCCACCGCCCATTTTTAGGGCTGTATTTGCGGCATTGACAATTGCATCAACAGGCATTTTTGTGATATCGTTTCGGATTATTTCAAGTGGCATAAGAGCGATATTCTCCTTTCAAAGGATTACTGGACATACTTCGAACGTTACTACCATTAGTGAGACTCTTTCAACTTAGAGGCAACTATAACTCGCGCATTAAGCATGAAAGGTTATTGTCTCCGATCGTGTTGTGCTAAACTAGTATAAAACGATTGGAGGCTTTCTCATGTCGCTACCTATCTATCTAAAGTTCTTAGAAAATCATGATCCCGATTTTGCTCAAGCTATTGAAAAGGTTTCTACCTCCGCTATGACGCCAGGTGCTCTCGACCAAAAGACAAAATTATTGATTGCCCTAGCTTTAGATGCTGCTCATGGGGCTGGTCAGGGCGTGGCATCCATTGCCAGCCTACTAAAGTCCCAAGGTACAACCGATGCCGAAATCGCCGAGGCTTTACGGATTGCCTATTTTGCTTTTGGTAACTCTATTTTGGTAACATCATCAGCGGCATTTCCTTCAGAGAATAATCCTAAATGATTATAATAGACCAATATAGCCAAAGCCGCTCAAAAAGCGGCTTTTAGTTTTTCAGTTCTTAATACTCGAACAACGCTCGTTCAAGCCAAATGGAACACGCTCAAGTTAATAGGCGGTACTCGCCGGGAGAAACCCTTTCTAGAACGCGTAATTCTTCTCGAATACTTGATGAGCTATTTCCACCACGAGATATTGGAACCATATCTGCCATAGGAGTACCGAAATCCTTCCATACCTGTTCCGCCGAGTACTCGGTAGCAACCTCAGGAAAACTGACTTAGGTTTTTAATGTTCTCTTGCAATATATTTAATGTTGCCCATCTAGGTTGTCATATGTTATATCCTCCTATCGGTTTATTGGAATAACGGAGTTTGCAATCCTTCTCTCTCTGCCGTCAGGTGTAGTATAGAATCGTTGGTCAATTCCATAAAGTAACAACTTAAGTTCATCATCCGTACTTATTTTGAAAGCTCCGTTTTCGTCTGTTAAGTCCGGATAATAATCCCTAATACAGTCAAACACTGCAGTCCTCTGGTCGTTGTCAAAACTATCAATTTTTTCAATAGCCAATGCTATTCTTTTTCTATTCGGCTGCTTAACATTTTGGGCTGAAAACCCATTCTGCAAACTGATGAAATCTCTTTCTAAAAATGAAGTTGTTTCCTCCTCGGTTGCTTCACGATATAATTCAGCAATTCCATCAAATATTCCGGATATTGATGATAATTTTTTGAAATAAAGTATATCTGTATTAGGCAAGTATATGGCATCAGGAATTGAATTTATCGTTATATTCCGACTGTTGTCGTTGAATGTGTAATCATCCCCAAGCCTAATAAACCTGTTGTATTGCAGTTGGCTCTTTGTTATATTCTGAAAATAAAATGCGTTCTCATCCTGATATGTGAAGATGAAATCTATTTTATCTGCTTCTTCATGAGTTAGACGAGCGCTATATTCAGCAGATATAAAGGCTCTTTGTAATATGTCCAGACAATAATCTTTTTGTGAAAAGCTCGTAATGCCAAACCAACATTCCTCATCCAAATTGTGAGAAGGGCTGTATTCAATATGCGGTTCAAGGTTATCAGGTAATGTATATAAAGTTTCTCCTGCTAGAATATTACGATATTTAGAGCCTGTCCCTCTGCATCTTATTCGTGTAATCGTGTGGTTCATATCTTTACTCCTCCTCATCAATGAATGTAGTGTTGTTTATACGCCTTAGCTTTGGAAATACAGTGTCTTTTGTCGTTTTGATTTCCTTTTTACTTATAATGAATAATCTCACATTGTTCACAGTCGTTATATAGTAAAATCTATAGCCGAACAACAAAAACAATGGATTGTAATACAAAGTCTGCGATAAAAAGGTAAAAACAAAAACTATTAAGTAGACGAATATCATTGATTCCCTTGAATTAACACTGAGTGCTACAAAAAAATATCCAAGATAACTTGGCAAAAATGCATTGTTGGCTTCTTCAATATTCAACGATTCATACTTAATATCAGCTTTACTCAAATACCTTTTCATCCATATGCTGATTAAAGTAAAAAGAAGTGGGATTAAGAGGAAAACTATATATGAAACCCAGATTGGAAGCTTTTCCAAGCACAACAGGTAATATCTTTCTTTTATCAAGTAAACAATAATCATCGTTGATGTTGCGTTGAATGTTAAAAAAAGCTTAAATATAAAGTTCATTTTTAACCCCCCTTCTCAATTTTATTATATATTTCTTATATATTGGTAGGCTCTTTCTTATGTTTCTCCGGTTTTTTATGTCTATATTAAGTTCCATTTTTCTATTATTCGGCGGAACGACAAGTTCCGCCGGTACTGGTCCTGCTCGTGGAACCTTCGTTTGAGAAGGTATCTAAATCCCAAGCTCACGGGAACGTAAATAAACGACTATTTAAAAGCCTGTTCCCCGAGTCCGGTCTCTGTAATTATACAGATTAAGCCATGATCACCCCAGAAATCAGTTTATAGTGCGCATCGTAGTAATTTTCTCCAAGACTTATAACCAGGAGAACGTCATCCCCAAGAAAATAACTACCTTCTTCATGTTCTATGTACTTCTGGATAAATTGGGGATCAGTCACTTTAAGATAATCATACGATCGACCATTATATTGAAAGCTCATGTCGATTTTTTTACCTTCCGGCCATTGCTTAATTTGTACCTTTAGATTGCGAGGCCTTATCGCGATTAAAGAATACTTCTCAGCCTCTTTGAGCTGCTGTATGTATTCACTTTCAACCGATTTCTTTGTGTTGAAAAACAGATACTCGGGCTTATTCGTAGCATATTTTTCAATTGCCTGCTTTGACCCTACCCTTCCTATCTTGGACCAGTAATATTGTTCATCAAATAAATAATTTTCAGGTTGATAGTAATTGGGCCTATGTTCTAAAACAGTTATACGGATAATGTCTAGTAGCTGGGGGAAAGTGCCATCCTCATAACGTATATCCTCTGCTCTCACAGCTTCAATAATATGTGCATCATTCGAAATAATTCTTACCCATTCCCCGTTTTTTATATCAATACCGGCTATACAATAATTCATGTGTTTTTTTGAACAAGCAAGCAGCACTATATCCTTATACACATAAATTCATCCCTTCTACCTCAAAATTCTATAAGTGAATTATCTTAGGAGTGTCAGTAGTAATGAGATCTAAAATATAGTTTGCTACTAATCGCCTATGGCAGTGATCCGCCACTTCCTCGCTACACAATAGGCAGGCTTGATCAAATAAACTAGTGTCAACAATAGGTTTACGATCTTTTAATAAATTTAGAAATTTAGTTTCATATTGTTCCCAGGTGATTAATTTGCTTTTATAAGCGTCCAATATTTCCTTCGTGGGAGCAAGATCACTGCGATGAACATAGTTAATGCCGACAAGTTTTTTCAGAAAGTAGCTTAGATCACGTCCTTTAGAAAACCCCGCTAACTGGGAAGAATTATTAAGCCTCACATCAATAACTGTCTTAACTTTATTTCTTTCCAATATATCAAAAAACTCTTCTGCAGATTTCTTAGTAAATCCAATTGTATAAATCTTCATAGGTCAACCTCCTTTTGGCCACTATTTAAAGAATAACCGATCTCTTTATTTTTGAGTTGATAGGCCTTGAGAATAAGTTCGTCTCTCGACAAGTTACTTTCCACTTCTTCAAATAAGGATTGTTGACCCCAGTTCGGAAAATAATGATCCAGCATTCTTTGTTCGAGTTGATCTTGGGTTTGAGTCTGACCATTATCCATAATATGAATTACAGTGCAGCCGTTTTTAATTAATTCCTTAGCAACGAGGATAGCTCTATGGCATTCGATTGGATCCTTTTCCGTGCACATCAATGTAATTGAATATTTCTTTTCAAGACCGTCCATTATTCGTTTTATTCCTGAAAGAAAAATTTTACTTTTACTTGTCTTTTCAAAGTCCAGATAACCTTCGGGGGTATACAATGATGGGCTAGACTGTCTGGCCCCTAACTCCTCGCCCATGTAAAGATAAATCAAATGATTTCGATTTAGGAAAGCTTTGATAACGTCTTTATTGTAATTATTTGCATATCGAGAAAAAGGAACGCTTCGGACATCAACTACACAATTGATATCTTTACTTTTTATTAGTTCTAAAAAATGCTCATGAGAATGGGTAGAATGACCTACTGTGTAAATTGTGAACAATTTTTCACCCCTCCTTACATCGTCAAATGGACAGATAGAAATTTTCCTACCATTTACATAAGAAGCATATGATAAAACACTTATAAATAAAAATCATACTTCTCTAATTTCTGCATTAAATACTCATCATCAGGCCTAAGTCGCAGTGCATACTTGAAATACCCTCGGGCCCGCTCATAGTCTTTTTTCTGCTCATATGCCTGCCCCAACTTCTTAACGACTACCCAAATCCCTGGTGTTTCCATATTAATGGACTCTAATATATGAATTGCCTTGTCTTCCTGGTTGCATAAGCCATAACACATGGCTAGGCGGTACCTATAGTTAAGGACGCTGGGATATTTTTCATGTAACCATTCAAAAACTTTAAGAGATTCTTCATATTGCTTGTTCTTAAACAATATCCGTCCCCTCAAATAAACGAAAGCTTCATGAAAACTATCTTTCCGGAGTGCCTCGATGCTCCCAACATTGATCTGGTCTAATATCTTTATTGCTTCAAATTGACGGTCAGTTTTGAAGTAGACATAAGCCAGTTGCAGCATTATTTCCGGTAGCTTATGACCATTTGACACTTCAGTTACCAGAATTTTTTCTGCCAGTTTATATTTACCAAGCTTACAACTAGAAATAGCCAGTTCAAGAGCATCTTTCTTGTCTGCTAAGGTTGTCTTTGGTACATATTTCGTTTCACTTACCTGTTTGAACTGTTCATTTACAGCATCACTGAAGGCAATGCGAAACTCCCGTACATTTTGGTACCTATTCAAAGGGTCCCGATCCAGCGCCTTGAGTATAACCTGCTCCATTCCCTCGGTAACATTATCATTTAGTTCACGAGGTCTTGGATATGGAAAGTTATTAAGAACCTGAATAAAGGTTTCGTGCGGAGTTTTTCCTGTTAGCAGTTGATAAAGGATGGCACCTAGAGAATATATATCAGAGTTTAAATAACGCTTTTGGGAGTTAATCACCTCTGGGGCTATATAGGCATAGGTACCGGCACCATCGATAGTTTTTACAAAGATATCCTCAATTAGTTTGCTGGTTCCAAAATCAGTAATTTTTATCTCAGTTCCACTGATTAAAATATTATCCGGCTTTAAATCTCCATGAGCGATCTTCTGATTGTGCATGCACTCTAATCCGTCCAGTATACACTCGAATATCTCATAGACCGTTCTAAACGTTCTGGGGACCGAAATACCTATATCAGTAAATTCCTTGGATAAAGGCTTGCCCGGGAAATATTCCATTTCAATAACAAAATATCCATCCACTCGACCCATCCAGTAAATCTTAATAATGTTTTTATGGCTAAGGCCCAAAAATGGTTCACCCTCCACTAGACAGGCATCACCACGTTCTTGATTCTTGGGTATTTTCAGTGCAACAATTTGCTCATCTGAACAGCGAATAGCTTTCCACACATAGCCATAGGTACCTTCACTGACATATTGTTGCAGGATATACTTATCACCAATTAACATGTTCTCTCTTAAGTCTAAAAGGTATCGCTTTTTTACCATTTACCTCACCTGTATCCATTGGTTGATTGTAATCTTTTCCTTCGACCCACTGGCCATAGCTTGAAACACTAAACATTCCGTGTGAAACGAATTTATTCCGGGTATATACTTTCCGTTAGCTAGACGATATCCCTCATCAAAAATCCGTAGATAATTTTCAATATCCTTAGGGACTGCCCCTTGATACGACCAGTAAACAAATAAAATTAATTCTAGCTTTCCGCCAAATTGGTGATAGGCCAACAACAGATTTTCGATCTTTTCACGGAGCTTATCATGTTTTAACTTAGAACTTTCAAATCGTTCAAACTCCGCAACCAGTAACGGCAACCCTGTCGCTCTATTAAACCAAACCGAATCCGGTCGAACCTCTCTGGTCAAACTATGCAAATATTGA
>JAJZSC010000135.1:0-3351 GCA_021849995.1 Bacillota bacterium
TGACTTAAAAGTTGAGCTTCCTGAAGGACATATCTGGCTGGGTGGATCAGAATATACCCCTGAGGGTGTGGAGTTCGTGGCCAATATGCCTACTGAGGAAGTCTTTACCTTACCCAAAAAGACAGGGGTAAATGGTAAGGTCTTTAGCAGCAAACCTCTTAACTATAATGGAAACCTTATTGAACAATTCTCTCTGACTTTCAAAGATGGGAAAATAGTTGAATTTGATGCTAAAAAGGGTTATGAAACTTTGAAAATCCTTATCGAAACAGATGAAGGTTCCCACTATCTTGGAGAAGTCGCCCTAGTTCCTCATGATTCCCCTATCTCAAATTCCAAAATCCTATATTACAATACTCTTTTTGATGAAAATGCCTCCTGCCATTTGGCTATAGGTAAGGCCTATCCAGTGTGTTTAAAAGGTACTGAAAATATGACCAAAGAAGAATTAGATCAACAAGGAGTAAATGATTCGCTAGTACACGAAGATTTCATGATTGGAACAGAAGACCTTGAGATTCTGGGAGTTTCATACGAAGGAAAGGAAATTCCCATCTTTAGAAACGGCAATTTTGCTTGTTAAATTAGCATGAAAGAGCTAATGCCAAAAATGCTTCCTGTCGTCATGGAACGGCTAATGCCTAAGGTCTTACACGAATTAACTCCACTGATCTTGGATGAAATGCTGGAAAGCATGAAGTCTTCCTTAATGACAGCAAAGTAGCATTTAGACCACATTAGATCAGTCTCAAAAATTTAAAGATAAGCTAACCCCCGAGCAAAGTAAGGCCAGGCTTCACTTTGCTCGGGGGTTTTTGTACTTTTATATCATATTTTTTTGGCCCAAGTTGAGGTGTCTTATATTTGTTCAAGTGCTAGGTCAAAGTCAGCCAGTAAGTCTTCGATATCTTCAAGACCAACGCTTATGCGGATTAGATCTTCATAAGCACCCATTCTTTCCTTTTCCTCAATCGTATTAGTGGCATAAATAGTGGAAGCGGGGTGAATAACGAGAGTTCTCACATCTCCTATATTAGCAAGATTTGCAGCGTAAGTCAGACTATTTATGACCCTGAAGGCATTTTCTTTGGAACCAACTCTTATCGTTAGAATTGCACCATACTTATTGTTAAATTGTCTTTTGGCTAATTCGTGATAAGGATTATCTTTAAGTCCGGGGTAATTAACTGTTTTTACTTTACTATTTGCAGCCAGGCTATGGGCTAACCTATCTGCGTTAGTACAAAGTCTGTCCATCCTTAAGCCTAAAGTCTCAAGCCCGATAGAGTTAAGATAAACATTAAATGGAGAAATGCATGCGCCGAAATCTTTAAACAGGCCTTTTCTTAACTTTGCTAAATAGGAAAAAATACCGAACTTCTTGAACTCCTTAAGTCCGGGGTACTTGTCAAAACCCCATTTGAATTTGCCGCTATCGACAATTATGCCCCCAATCGAACTTCCACTTCCATTTATATATTTTGAAGTAGAATGCACGACTATATCAGCCCCAAACTCAATGGGTCGAACAAGGTACGGTGTGGTAACTGTATTGTCAACAATCAAGGGTATGCAATGTTTATGGGCAAGTATGGATAACTCCTGTATGTCCGGTACGTCTAATTTTGGGTTCCCCAGAGTCTCGATAAAGATTAGTCTAGTTTTATCATTTATACATCTTTCAAAGCTTTCTATTTGGTTATCAGAAGCATACTTGGTTAAAACTCCAAATTCTTCGAGAGACTTGAACAAGGAAAAGGTGCCACCGAAAATCCCACGCCCAGACACTATTTCATCACCGGATCGCAAAATATTCATAACAGCGAGGCTCACAGCAGCCATTCCGGAGGCACAGGCCAAAGCTCCTACTCCATCTTCGATGTGAGCAATTCTTCGTTCAAATGAATCTATAGTAGGGTTATTGATCCTTGTATAAATATAACCAGGCATGTTTCCACGGAAAATACCTTCTAGTTCTTCAGCCGTTTTATGTTGAAATGAAGTAGTTTGATAAATCGGGGTTAGTGTGGCACCGGTTTTCTCATCTGGTTCAAAATTACCGTAGAGCAACTTGGTATTGAATCTCATTATAGATCACCCTTTTTAACAAAAACCGTATATGTCCCATTCCCATGGTCCTCAACCTGAACAACCTTGTGTCCCTCATCTTTTAAGCTCCTGGGAACGTTATTTAAAGGTTCGCCACCATTCATCTTTATCTCAAGGATTTGTCCATCTTCAAGCTCTTCAATTGCCACTTTTGCTTTTACGAATGTTATTGGACACAGCACATCTGTTATATCTACATAAGAATTTGCTTTTATTGCGCTCATTTTAAGGCCTCCTTAAGTGAATTTACTAGCAAATCAGATCCAACACGGTCTAGGGTATGCCCAAATCGTTCCCCTTGTTTGCCATGCTCTTGATAAAAATCCAGAGTTTTTTCCACTATTCTATCTAAAGCTTCCTTTTCAAAAATAATTGGAATTATTTGTTTACCTAGTTCAATTGTATTTCCAAACATCCCACCGAAATATAAAATGAATCCACTTTGTCCAATCCAAGCGTCAACTGGACAGGACTTGACACATTTACCACAGTAAATACATCCTTCTTCCTTAAACACAAGTTCTTTTTCTTTCTTTTTAACAAGGATTGCTTGAGTAGGACATAATGCCTCACACAATCCACAGTAGCTACACTTGCTCTCATCCCATGTTGGTTTCATTCCACCCTTAACCCCAAGGTCATTTTCCTCAGCTTTCAGACAGTTGTTTCGACAAGCAGTTAAACCAAGTTTGAACTTGTGCGGAAGTTCCCGGGCATGGTACTTCTGGTCGAACTCTTTAGCAAGACTAGTTACATCGATGAGACCACTTGGGCATACGGTTGAGCCTTGACACGCTGTCACTGTTCTTACTCTTGGTCCACAAGCACCAGGCTGCAAGCCAGCCTCTTCCAGTTCTTGTTTTATATTTTCAACATCCTCTAATTTTACAAACGGGATCTCTATACTTTGTCTCGAGGTAAGATGAACATATCCATGACCATATTTTTGGGAGAGCTCGTATATTTTTTTAAGCTTATCTGCCTCAATCTGACCACCCACTATTCTTACTCTAAGTGAAAATCTATTCTTCTGGATTTGTTTCATGAAGCCGCCTTTTTTTAATTCCGCGTAATTAACCATCCCCATCTTCACTTCCCTCAATTAGTTTAATTTCTTCTTCAGTAACTTGGAAGCTATGTATTTTATAGCTTTTTAGTACTGGATTAAGTTGATCCTGTAACGAAAGGATAAGATAGCTGGTTTCTGGGTCAAAGGCTAATCTTTTGTCTTCCTCTGATGGC
>JAJZSC010000135.1:3361-7676 GCA_021849995.1 Bacillota bacterium
AAAATTTCCTATTAGAGACCAGTTATTTTTACGCATGTCCCTGATAACATTAAACTGCTCCTTAGGATCCATCGAAAAGTGCTCGGGGCTATGATCGACGTTCGTAAGCAGATAAACCTTTTTGACAGTCTTAATATCATGGGATATATCCCCTCCGAGCAGTCCACAAGCCTCATTTGGTAAAGCTTCCAGCGAGTAGCTTAGGATCTCTTGGTAGTGTTTTTTCTCTATTATGATCAACTTTTCTACCTTCCTTAATTTTGTTTGAGCTCACATACAGCACCTTCATAGTCTATTAGTTCCTTGATCTTCGCACTTTCCCCACACACCGGGCAATCCTTTACCAGAGGAAGTTTAATCTTTCTAAAATCCATGTCCAAAGCATCATAGGTCAAAAGTTGTCCAGTAAGAAGTTCCCCTATTCCAAGGACGTATTTGATTGCTTCAGTAGCTTGGATTGTACCAATGATTCCACCCATTACGCCAAGAACACCAGCCTGTTTACAGGTAGGTACTGCATCCGGCGGAGGCGGGTTTTTAAAAATACATCTGTAACAGGGCCCCTGACCAGGAACGTAAGTCATTGTCTGTCCATGAAAACGGATAATACCAGCATGAGAAAAGGGCTTTTCAGTAAGGACGCAAGCATCGTTAATTAGAAACTTTGCCGGAAAATTATCTGTACCATCTATAATAAAGTCATAATCTTGATCCTTAATAATACCGATAATGTTCGCTGAACTCACCCATTCCTGGTAAGTAACAACATTAACATCAGGGTTCATTTCATTTATCGTTTCTTGTCCAGAAACCACTTTTGGCTTACCGACATCTTTTGTAAGATGAATTATTTGCCTCTGTAAATTTGATAACTCAACGTTATCAGAATCGACCAACCCTATCGTTCCTACCCCTGCAGCAGCGAGGAACATAGCTGCTGGTGCACCTAATCCCCCCGTTCCAATAATCAGCACCTTAGACTTCAATAATTTCTTTTGGCCTTTAACACCAACTTCTTTGAGGATTATGTGTCTGGAATACCTTTCTAGTTGATCATTTGTAAAACTCATTGTGCCCCACCACCCATGAAATAAAGGAACTCTACACTATCTCCTTCTTTAAGGGCTATTTTTTCAAAATCATCTCTTGAAATAATATCATCATAAACCTGAACAGTTACATATTGCTGCATACTAACCTTCTGTTTATCTAAAAGTTCTTTAACAACGACTTCTTTATCCAATACTACTTCGTTTCCATTCACAATAATCTTCATCTGACCTCTCACTCCTTAGCTTAATATCTATTACGCACAACTTACTTATTAGAACTCCAAGTAAATCTCCCAGTATAACAGCAGACATAACCAAATGGAACGTCCAACTAGAAGGAACCTAATACACAGTTAAACATATATTTTAATGCATACTAATTAAACTGATTTACTGGGGATTAAAAGTAAAAAATAATCCTCCTTCTCATTTCCTTGTATTCCGAGTTGTTTAATATAGATTATATTACGAACTCCTTGTACTATGCAAGTACAATATTTCATTCAATTTTCTTAGCGGGAGTTTACAAAACTGAGCCAGGATTACTATGGTCATGCTAATAATAAACGGGATGGTACTGCCGATATAACCAAAAGCATATCCCAGGGTAGAAACCCGGTCCATCCGGTCCTCTGTTGTAACGTCTACCAGAAAGGCATCATAAAAGATAAGGCTCCCGGAAAAACCGATGGCAGTAAGTATATAAAAAATAAGGAGCAGTGGCCAGTAGGAATCGGGGATTGCCGCGAGTAAAGCAGTAAATCCTATTCCAATGGCAAAGAACAAGCTGAAGAATTTTTTCTTATATCCCTTGTAGTCTGCCAGTGTCCCAAGTATTGGGGCAAGCACCGCGAGAAACAGGGTTGATATGGAGTTGGCATAGCCCCAATATGCTGTAGATAAAGCGGAATCTCCGCCCCCATTACTAAAAACCATTTTGAAATAAAGAGGAAGGATAGTCGAAGTAACAGTAGCCCTAAAAGCTTCGCTATGGTGGGTCCTTCATCGACAAGATTCATTTCATCAAGTATTACTCCCTCCCTTATTCCACTCCCTGCAGCCATAAAAATTGTAGTATAGTCTTCTTTATATGGAGAGTACCCATGAGCAGAGACTTCAACTGACTCTCTGCATCCTTGAATAGAAGATAAGCTCAAGGAAGCCTGGGGAATGCTATCCTGAGTAAATAATGACCTAAGAGAAAGTTCTCTCTGAGGTCATTTTGATTTTAGCTAGGCCTTTGAGTTACTTGTCAGCGCAAAATCTTTAACTGCGCGTTCGGCAACAGGACGTGCGATCATAGTCCTCGGACCCCCAACGCAGCCTCCCTCGCAGGCCATGCATTCCAGAAAACCCTGTTCATTATTATTTGCGTACGTTTCTAAGGCTTTTAAGCAGTTCTGGATCCCTTCGGCCTGGTGGGTCGGTGGTGAATTTTCTCCTAAATATGCACGCAGAGCATTGGCAACGCCGCCTGCTTTAGCAAACTCTCGTGCGAATGAACTAGGTCCTTCCATTAGTAGATTCGGTTTCTCGGCCGGATTAATTCCTTCAAACTCCATCCAGACCAAGAGCTCTTCAAACGTTATTACAAAATCCACACTTACTTCTGGGTTTTTACCCTCTTCTTTTTTAGCAATGCAAGGGCCTATAAATGCCACTTTAGCGTCTGGATTGTTCAGTTTGATGATTTTAGATACTTGAGCCATTGGGGATTGTGTTGTGGAAATATACGACGCTAAATCAGGCTTTTCTTTCTCCACCGCATAAACATAGGCTGGACAACAAGAACTAGTCATTAGTTGATGACCATGCGCCGATCTTTCTTTATATTCCTCTGATTCTAATTCAATTGTTTTATCTGCTCCAAGGGCAGCCTCCAGGACGTCTTTGAAACCCAATTCTAACAGTGCTGACTTGACTTGCCCAGGTGCTACCTTTCTCCCGAATTGTCCGACAAAGGCGGGTGCGATCACAGCATAGATGTTATGGTTTTGTTGATCGATTTCCTGTGCTAGATTTACAAGTTGGGATGTATCCACTACTGCTCCAAATGGACAATGTACTATACACTTTCCGCAACTTGTACAATGCTCATCTTGAATACTTGCTATGCGATTTTCCCGAACAGAGATTGCCTTCGTAGGACAACTTTCCTCGCACGGTCTCCTTAGTTCAAGGATAGCGTGATACGGGCAATTCTTTGCACAAAGCCCACATTCTACGCAACTTTTCTGATCGATAAAGGCCTTGTTATTAATAAAGAGGATGGTTTTTTTCGGGCAGTTAACTGAACAAAAATGCCCGACACAGTTTTGACAACGATCTGTTACAACATAGCGATGCATTTCACATCCATTACAGCCCTCTTTTAATACGCGAACAACTGGTCCGTCGTCCGGGTCTAAGATTGCTGTTAAGCGTTCTTCAACTACAGCTCGCTCTTTATGGATACAACAACGATAACGTGGAGACCCTTCTGGTATGATTTCCTTGGCTAGTGTTGTACGATCTTTAGCATTGCGTCCATCACGGGACCACTTAAGAGCTGACTGCAATACTTGTCTGCGAATTTGCATAATTTCTGAATTTGGCATAGTTTGATAACCCCTCTCTTGTTAAAGCCTCGACAATAGAATTAATTTCTAAAGCTTGAATCCATATTTTTTTACTAATATATTTTTGGTATTACTCTATTTTCAATTTAGCAACGTAAAATTCAAAAACCTTACATTTACTAGAAGGTAAGTACATTATTAGTGTACCAAAATTAACATCAAAGAAACAATATACCTGTGAAAAGTTGCACTAACAAGTTAATTTGTTTAATTGCTTCTTTATCTAATTTTCTGGCAAGTTATTTTTCTAGAAGTTTCAATTTTACTTTATTTATTTAGTATTTTTATTCATTCAAAAATTTAAACAATTAGATTTATGGAATTATTTAAACTTAAAGGGATTGATACCCGAAGTTCACGTTGAGAAAAAAGAGGTGCTAGTAATAGAATAAGTGAAGTCAAGACAATTATATTCAAACGATAAAACCGGGATTTTCTAAAACCCCGGTTTTTAAATGCGCAATATAATTGTCTATTTATCTACTATCCTTCCATTCCATAGCAAGCTTGTTCGAGTAATACCATTATCCTTGGGCCGGGATCTCAGATTGAACGAGCGGCCTAGCTACCTTGATCCGAGTAGTGACTATGATATTGATAACAGCGATAATTGCTCCTCCAAGAAATACATACTCATAGCCGAAT
>JAJZSC010000136.1 GCA_021849995.1 Bacillota bacterium
CAGCTGAGTCACTCAGAAAAAAACGGCCTCTTCGCTGTCAGCATGCATTAAAACTACATCCTATAGCAGTTAGCAATTATTTTTAGAAAAGGAAATACCGCTGAGTCATGCAAAGCTCTTTTGCCGGCTCACATGTGATCAGTTTGCCATCTACGTGCACTTCATAGGTTTCGGGATCAATCCTTATCCTTGGAGTTGCAGTATTGAGCTTCATGTCTTTTTTGCCAATATTACGGCAACCAATTACCGGCAAAAGTGTTCTATTAAGGCCATACTTTTCGGCGATACCTGCTTCATAAGCCGCTTGCGATACAAAAATGAAACCAGACTTTACTGCTGCCATGCCGAATGCACCATACATCGGGCGCGAATAGACAGGCTGTGGAGTTGGGATAGAGGCATTAGGATCACCCATTTGTGCCCTAACAATCATCCCGTTCTTCATAACTATATCTGGCTTAATACCGAAAAACGCCGGTCGCCATAGCACAAGGTCGGCAATTTTGCCAACTTCGACAGAACCAACATACTGTGAAATACCGTGGGCGATTGCAGGATTAATAGTTACTTTAGCAACATACCGCTTACAGCGGAAGTTGTCGTTGTCACCGGTTTCTTCTGGAAGAGCACCACGTTGTTTCTTCATTTTGTCGGCAGTCTGAAAAGTACGACACCATACTTCACCAATACGCCCCATAGCTTGAGAGTCGGATCCAATCATGCTTATTACGCCCAAATCATGGAAAACGTCCTCAGCAGCGATAGTTTCTGGACGAATGCGGGAACCGGCAAAAGCAACATCTTCGGGGATTCTGCTGTCTAAATGATGGCAAACCATCAACATATCAAGATGTTCATCTACCGTATTGATAGTGTAAGGACGAGTTGGATTAGTTGAAGAAGGCAAGCAGTTTGGTTCACCTGCTACGCGCATAATGTCAGGAGCGTGTCCACCACCAGCCCCCTCGGTATGGAAAGTGTGAATTGTGCGACCCTTAAAAGAAGCAATAGTATCCTCAACGTAGCCTGATTCGTTTAAGGTGTCTGTATGAATAAGCACCTGAACATCCATTGCATCGGCGACATTAAGACAAGTGTCAATTGCCTGAGGTGTCGTACCCCAATCCTCATGCAATTTCATAGCGCAAGCCCCGGCTTTAATTTGCTCTAATAAGGGAGCATTAAATGAGGCATTGCCCTTAGCGAAGAAACCAAAATTCATGGGAGCGTTATCCATAGACTGCATCATGCGCATGATATTCCATGCACCGGGAGTGCATGTAGTTGCAAGAGTGCCACTATTTGGTCCGGTCCCCCCACCAAGTAAAGTTGTCAGACCACCGTCCAAACCATGATCAATATACTGTGGACAGATGAAGTGAACGTGGACATCTATACCGCCGGCGGTCAGAATCCTGCCTTCCCCAGAGAGAGCTTCAGTAGTAGGTCCAACAACCATGTTAGGATCCACTCCGGCCATAAGGTCAGGGTTGCCAGCTTTGCCAATACCGACAATTTTACCGTCTCTGATACCCACGTCTGCTTTTACAATACCCCAGTAATCAAGAATCAAAGCATTCGTGATAACAAGATCCAAAGCTCCCTCAGCACGTGTTGCTCGAGCCGATTGCCCCATGGCATTTCGCAGAGTTTTGCCGCCACCAAACTTTGCCTCATCACCATAGGTACAGTAATCTTTCTCTACTTCAATAAAGAGATCCGAGTCTGCCAAACGCACTTTGTCACCGGTGGTAGGACCGTACATACTGGCATAAACTTCACGCGGAATTTTTAAGGTCATGACTACTTAACCCCCTTAAAGCCCCATGTTTTCGCGCGGGCTAAAGCTTCTTCTTTTAAGCGACCATCGTTGCTGAGGCTCCCTTGAGCAATATCATTCAAGCCATAACCCACTTTGTTGCCATCAACTTCGACAATTTCTACTTGCTTTTGCTCGCCTGGTTCAAAACGAACTGCCGTTCCGGCAGGAATGTCTCAGCGCATGGCCCAAGCTGCAGCACGGTCAAAATCAAGTGCTCTGTTGGTTTCAAAGAAATGGTAATGAGACCCTACCTGAATAGGGCGATCACCTGTATTTGATACAAGCAATTTTGCGGTTCTGCGACCAATGTTGGCGTTAATGTCGCCACTCTTTAAAACGTATTCTCCAGGGATCATACTGTTACCCTCCTTTATTACTAAATTATCAAGCAAAACCTTAAAAATCGTCTATTGGATTGGAGTATGAACAGTTACCAGCTTAGTGCCGTCAGGAAAAGTACATTCCACCTGAACTTCCTGAATCATTTCTGGTATGCCGGGCATTACATCTTCCTTTTTCAAAATTTTTGTTCCTTCCTGCATTAACTGAGCAACAGACTTGCCTTCGCGGGCCCCTTCCCAAATAGCAGCGGAAATAATCGCTATAGCTTCCGGATAATTCAACTTAAGCCCTCTTTTCTTCCGATCAAGAGCCACTTGAGCAGCCGTCCATGCCAGCAGTCTATCAATTTCTCTAGGCGACAGATTCATTTTTTATTCCCTCCTTACATTTGGAAATCAAATTTGCACCACTGCCAGAAACAACCCATCCGAGGAAATTTAAAGATTTAGCCAGGCATCAGCTCCCTTTCCGTAGGTTTGTAAAGCTGATATTGTCTTTGCAATGTTAGAGTGCTTGTACCAAAAATTTGAAGTAAAGCGCAAAAAAACTAGTACTGCCGAATATTTGGCTTAGGCAAGCCAATCAGTTTGCTGCGAACTTCATCCCAAACAATACCGATAGCCTCTTCTAAATCCATACTTCGATTGCCAAGCATGCGAACAATAACACCCTTTTTATTGGAAATAACGGTAACGCCGGCAATGATCGAGGGGTATTCCGTTAATTTCTCATGAATCTTTATAACAAGGTCTTGGTTGATACTATCACTATCGCTAAACACAAAAACACTTCCTTGGTGCGTAAACCCTTCATAAAAACCAAGCCTGCTAACATCCATAGACTGTGGCGTAATTTGCCAGTTATCCCACAAAATTAACCGGCCTTCCCAATACGCCTTTACTACTGACTGATAAGATGCATACTTAAAGAGTTCCTCACGAGCACATCTCCCCGGAGCGATAATTTCTGTAAAAATCGCCTTGCTTCCCTTGCTTAGCTCAATTGTCATTTCACTCTTAAAATTTGACTCAGCAAAAGGTATGGTAGAGTTGCTAATGTATTCTAATTCACTGTTTTCCGCCAGTCGAAAATTAGCAACTTGCATAGACCTGCCAAAAGGTGTCTTATATACTTTTGTGCTGGACTGTGACGTAATTAATACTTTGCTGCCTGCCCCAAGAATATAACTCTGATAAAGGTTATCGCCTCTGAATATCCCACCACCAATTGCGATTTGTGTTAGACGTACCCGCCCAGTACCTTTTTCTAAATAAAAAGGCTTACAAATCTTCAGCGTGTTTTTATGAAAACGGTCAGCGATAATCGTTTTGCCATCCTTAACCTCAAAGCGTAATTTTAGCTCACCATGCTGTCCTTGACTGGCACGAAAATTTTCTTCGATTTGCCTGCTTGATTTTTTTGGTTTCTGTGACATCATTTTAAATCCTCAAACAAAGCATGTTTTTTTATCCACATGATTACATCATCCAGTCCTTCGCCTTTAACTAGACTGGTAAAAATATAAGGTTTTTCACCACGCATTCTCTTGGTATCACGATCCATAACTTCCAAGCTGGCATTCACATATGGAGCAAGGTCTGTTTTATTAATGACCAACAAATCTGAGCCGCAGATGGCTGGGCCACCTTTGCGAGGAATTTTCTCGCCTTCAGCTACATCAATCACAAAGATAAACACTTCAACAAGATCCGGACTAAATGTTGAAGAAAGGTTATCACCACCGCTCTCAATAAAGAGTATCTCGATATCAGGTATTTTCTGCGTCATTTCATAAACAGCTTCCAGGTTCATTGACGCATCCTCACGAATCGCGGTATGAGGGCAACCACCGGTCTGCACCCCCATGATTCTTTCAGGGGGAAGAACGCCTGTTTCAGTTAATATCCGAGCATCTTCTTTTGTATAAACATCATTTGTAATAGCAGCAATATTGTATTCGGGATACATCTTGCGACAAAGGTGTTCGATTAAAGCTGTTTTCCCTGAACCAACTGGTCCTCCGATACCGATGCGAATCATTTTAACATCTCCTTAACATTTTATTCCCTTGAGCCTTTTCAAGAGGCAAACAAGCGTGAGTATAGTTGTTCATGTTGCATAGCTCTAATTTCAAGCCCAGGTGAAACAGCTCCAAGGTCATCAATTGTTAATTCCTTACTCATCGCCGCAGCAAGCGCCACGAAACCGCCTACCCTCAAGTTCTGCAAAACATTTTGCCCTGTCGTTTGCCCCAAAGGAACCGCCCTAATTGCGTTATTCACCATTCCACTAGCAGTACTGTACATAAACGCAAGTACAGTCAAATCCTCTCCCCAGTCGAATCCGTGTCCCAAAATGGCAAAAGCCAAAGCTTTATGCCCCTGCACTTTTCCTTCTTTGACAAGACTAATAAAAGAGTCTAGCACGGGAGTAGTTAATAAAAGCTTAATCGTGTTTAGGAGTTGTCGGCCAATTTTTACACTTGCCTCACGCGGCTCACGCGCTAGCTTCTGAGCTTCTAAAATCTCATCCAACTTTACGAGAATATCGATCTCGCCATTTGCAATGGCACGATAAGCCAGCCGTATTGCCAGCCCATCCGAACGCGCCGCAGATCTTGTGAGGTAAGTCGATAAAAACTCGGTCAATGATGCTTCATCTCTTACTAATCCAAGCTGAATATAAGTTTCTAAACCGTATGACTGTGTATATCCGCCGGTCGGGAAGAAACTGTCACAAACCTGCCAGAGGCTTAACAGTTTATCTTCAGTGATGGTGATGGGCGCTGCTGGTGTGAATAGCACAACTCAATCTCCTTTCCTCTATAGTTACAGAAAAACCTAGTTTAACTAAAAATTCTTCCAAAATATGATCATAAGGAGTGACAATTTGTCCATCTTGATAAAAAAGATTAGCATGGCGATTGCCCAAGTGATAACATAGTATGGCCATTTCTTGCATGCTCCTGGGGTTGAGTACTAAGGACCTTGTGGGGAGTAATTCAATGACAATTATTGTTTCTTTACCTGCATACAATACGTCTTCGTGCTGAAGGGGAGCGTCTAACGAAATGCCGACTTCTCGACCTTCACTTGTAGTTTTGCGCAGGATTCTTTTGGCCATTTCCTCCCAGGTTAAGCGCACATACTCTATTTTTTTACCTTGAACGTCGAAATCTTGGATTTTTCCCAAAACACATTTCAGAATCAATTTTTCACCTCTTTCCTAAAATAAATGATGTCGTTTAAAGTTCTGCCTGTTATCTGAGATTTTTGCAAAGAAATATAGAGAACTTTCAGAAAATTTTTCCTTTTCGTTTAATTATATAAAATCGCAAGCCAAATTACCTTAAAATTAGATTAATTTTCCAGAAAAGGATAAATAAAAAAGCAAACCGGCTACCACACAATATTTCTCTACAAGTTCTGCCGATGCTGTTTAAACTCTGCGGCAATTTTTGCGATAACCTTTTTTTCTATACGGGAAACATACGAACGGGAAATACCAAGGTTTTTGGCGATCTCCTTTTGGGTTTGACGGCGGCCCAAGGGAAGCCCAAAGCGCATGGCAAGCACTGTCCGTTCACGTTTTTTTAGTCCAAGAATAATATCGTATAGTTTCCCTTCAAGCATCTTTTTGTTTACCTCTTCCAAAACTTCTTCCGGCTCTGTGCCTAGAATTTCGGAAAAAGTAATTTCATTGCCCTCTTTATCTGTGCCGATCGGATCATAAAGCAATACTTCGACTTTTCGTTTTGTAATTACTCTAATATGCATCAGAATTTCGTTTTCAATGCAGCGAGCAGCATAAGTAGCTAGACGTGTGCCTTTATTGCCCTTGTAAGAGTCAATAGCTTTAATCAAACCAATGGTGCCGATGGAGATTAAATCCTCTTGCTCTTCGCCAGTGTTTTCAAATTTCTTGAGCACATGAGCCACCAAACGCAGATTTCGCTCAATCAGCACACTGCGGGCATCGGAATCGCCCTTGGCCATCAATTCTAAATACTTAATCTCTTCTTTTGCTTTAAGTGGTTGTGGAAAAGAATTGTTTTTAAGGTATGAAACCAGCAGCACGATTTCTTTGGCAACAGCAGCCACACCAAAAATAAAAGGCAGCAAAAAATAGCCCTCCCCGCTCAAACTAATTTGCCGACTTTTATATCATATGCAATTACTGCTCATTTTTTGTCTAACAGTTGCCGAAAAACTGCAGAAAATCAATCTTCCGCCTGCATGACAATTTGCTCCATCACACTGCGAAAGATAGCGGCTGCTGAACCGTCCCGACTGTCTTCCAAAAAAACTGTGACGGCAAGCTGTTTACCTTTGATTTCGGCAATTCCGGCAAACCAAGAATGGCTGATATCTCGTTTAGCCGTTTCAGCAGTACCTGTCTTACCTATTGCGGCATAATATGGGCTTTGGGCGGACTGACCCGTACCGGACTCTACCACGGCGGCTAACATACTTCTTAGTCGCCTCGCCGCCGCGGGCTGCATCGCTCTGCTGCCTCTGTAAGCCGGGTAATACCTGACCCTCCTGCCTTGATTATTGATAATTTCAGAAACAAGCCGCGGATAGACATCCAGACCGTTATTCGCGATAATCGCCATCATCCGCGTAAGCTGCAGCGGAGTAGCCAACACTTGGCCCTGACCGATTGAAAAATGAGCCAGGTTTCCCAAAAATGGCAGATCTGCAACCGCAGGAATGTTTCCCGCTCTCTCTTCTAATGGAATGCCTGTGCGAGAACCCAGCTTAAAGCGCTCGGCAGCGGCTGTTACCGCTTGGCGTCCTAAATTCTGACCTAACCAGATAAAATAACTGTTACAGGAAAGAGCTAAAGCCTCATGCAAATCTACTTCGCCGTGCGCTTCACCCCCAAAACAAGAAATTAGCACATCCCCTACCTCGATAGAACCTGTGCAAACATAATTCTCTTCTTTTCCGGCAAATCCAGATTCCAGCGCTGCTGCAGCCAGCACCACTTTAAAAACAGAGCCGGGCGGATATTGTTGAATTGCTTTGTTCAAAAATGGAGCTCGCGGATCATTTTGCAGTTCACGCATCCGCTGACTGCTGACACCGCTGTACATTTCCCAGGAATTGAGCTGCGGATATGACGCCATCGCTAAAATATCACCTGTCTTTGCTTCCATCACCACAATAGCGGCACTTTCTCCTTCTCTTGCCAAAACCTGTTCCGCCACCCTTTGTTTTTGGCTGTCAATAGTGGTAATAACACTGTAAGGTCTGGTTTGGTCAACACTTCTCAGGTCGCGGTATCCCAAGCCGGGAACTAAACTGCCGCGGGCATCGACAAAAGCTGCCAGCGAAAAAGGACGGCCGGCAAAAAGTTCATCGCTAAACGACTTTTCCAAGCCTGTGGGACCGCTCGCTCCGCTTCTCTGGATATATCCTGTGACATGAGATGCTAAGGCGTTTCTGCCGTAACGGATTTTGGAGAATGTTGAGACGATACCTTCCCGAGACAAA
>JAJZSC010000137.1 GCA_021849995.1 Bacillota bacterium
ATAATCCTTCGCCGTTGGGCTATCTTTTAAGCTGGCGGCTTCGGCAAAACCCTCCGCTGGAGGCTTTCGTGTTGGAACGAAGTAATTTGAGCGTTAGTTTGGTCCGCGCAGCTTACCGAGTGACCGTTGTAAAACAAAATCCTGGAGACATCCACTTATTTTTCATCCTCTGATGGTGCTGCGTTGTGGTATGGAGGTCTACTCTAAATTTTAGCCTAACACTTAAAGTGATAATAGCCTGTTTGCAGCACGGGTTTGGTGTCTGGAAATATATGTTAGTTGAAGTATGTCCAAATAATAATATAAAATTAAATTATAAATTAAAATATTTAGAAAATACAAATATATCTGCAGGGAAAATATCTACAAAAAAGAACTTATAAGAAAGTATACCCTCAAGGAGGAAAACTTACTGTTGGGAGGGGTAGAAATGGAGCTTGAGCTGGATGGTATGGCATGGCAAGGGATAGTAGATTCAGTTTATAACGGAATTCTGGTAATAAACCGTAACGGTATCGTAGTAGTTTATAACAAATCAGCAGCTGAAATCCTTGGAATACCAGTGATTAAGGCATTGGGAGCTCGGGTTGAAGATCTCATTCCGAACACAAGGTTAGTGGAAGTAATGGAAAAGGCACTTATAGAAACCAACCAGAGATTGGATTTAGGAAATAGGGTAATCATATCTAACCGCTGTCCTATCTGGCAAGGGTCGGCCGTGATTGGGGCAGTAGCAATTTTTCAGGATATATCGGATTTTGAGGCATTATCTGGACAATTGGATACTGTTAAAGCTGTCAACAAAGAGTTAGATGCTGTTATTGAATCTGTAGATGATGGGATTGTAGTAGCGGATTCTAATTGCATGATTGTACGTGCGAATAATGCTTATCAAAGAATGACTGGAATCACAGCCAGAGAGTTTGTCGGCAAGCATGTTAGGGATCTGCTGAAGCAAGGTTACATGAATACATCAGTGACTGAGTTAGTTTTACAAAGAAAATCCCTTGTAAACGTTATTGATGTTAGGAACGGAAAAGACCTGTTGCTTACCGGGACGCCGGTATATGATGAGGTTGGGAATATAAGTCATGTAGTAACAGCCATACGGGACGTGACGGTTCTGAGTAATTTAAAAGAACAGCTCGCTGAGAGTGAAGTGATGCGTGATCGATATTTTCGTGAATTGGAGCACCTGAGATCTAAGCAATCTTTTCGAAAGATAATTACCAAGAATCCAGAAATGGAAAAGAAGTTAGAGCTTGCTTATCATGTTGCAAATGTAGATTCTACGGTCTTATTATTGGGTGAATCCGGAGTTGGTAAAGAACTAATCGCAGACTTAATTCATAGAGCAGGTCGCAGGGGTAATTATCCTCTGATAAAAATTAATTGTGGAGCTGTGCCGCAGAATCTCCTTGAGTCGGAGTTTTTTGGCTATGAGCCTGGTGCCTTCACCGGAGCCTTGAAAGAAGGGAAACCTGGATTGTTTGAATTAGCTCAAGGTGGCACGCTCTTTCTCGATGAAGTCGGTGAATTGGCGCTTGACCTGCAAGTGAAGGTATTGCGAGCTATTCAGGATAAGGAAATTACTCGCATAAGCGGTAAGAAGCCCGTTAAGCTAGATGTGAGAATTATTGCTGCCACGAACAGGGATTTAGAGTCGATGGTAAAAGAAAAACTTTTTCGTGAAGATTTGTATTATAGGTTAAATGTAGTGCCGATTAAGATACCACCATTAAGGGAACGATCAGAAGACATTTTCCCTTTGGTTGCAGAGTTTCTAAGTATTTTTAATGCCCGTCACGGGTTCCGTAAGTGGATTCATCCAGATGTAATGGGGATATTATTAGACTATGACTGGCCAGGAAATATACGTGAACTTGAAAATACGATAGAACGATTAGTAGTAATAGCCAGGAAAGACTGTATAGACTTGGAAGACATCGAGGACCTTTCATTACCATTGCTACGCAGGAAACAGGCTGGCAGCGAAGTGCTGACTTTGCAAGATTACCTGGAAAGTGAAGAAAAAAGGCTCATTTCTGATGCTTATAAAACTACAGGCAGCACGAGAAAAGCCGCAAAACTTCTCGGGATTAGTCAACCGAACCTAGTAAAAAAGTTAAAAAAATATGGAATAACAAAGTAGAGATTAAGAATCTGGTGATTACAAAATTTCACATGGTGATTATAATCTGAATCTAATGATTCTTATTGTAATCACCTTTATTCATCAGATATATTAAACACTTTCGACAGATTTTTATCATTTTTGACTGTCTAGAACTGATAACTTTATGAATCAGCTCCAAGCTAAATAGACTGAAAATTAAGGGAAGTTGGAATTGGCACAAGAATTGCAATAGTTAATTAGAGGTTAACTACCATATGAATTATAAATACAAAAATATTTACAGAAAGGAAGATGGGTAGGATGAGCATGACTCCTCGTGAAAGAGTGTTAACAGCATTAAGGAGAGGACAACCAGATAGGGTTCCCTGGATGGAGAACGATATTGAGGAAGCCTTACAAGTTCAAATAATGGGAAAGGCTGATTTTACACCGGCAGAACTCTGTGAAAAACTTGGTTTGAGTGCTTTCGGCGCACATTACCCGATGGGTACAGTTGCTGATGGACAAGGTCTTGTTACGAAGGAGACCTATAAGGAGAGTTATTATTACCCAAACAAATTGACCTTCGACTTCTTCCCTCCTTGGATAGCCAAAATGGGTAAAGACCCTGAGACAGGAAGAACTTATATTGAAAAAGGGTTACTAGTATCTGACGAATCCTTAGTATTGTTTGATGAATTTTTGCCTGATCCTCATCATCCTGCACGGTATGAACGAGTAGCTGAGTGGATTAAGACCTATCGGAAAGATTTCGCCGTCTTTGCGAGGATAAGATTAGGTGCTGCATCCACTATTGAAAGCATGGGACTAGATGAGTTCAGTTATGCTCAAGTTGATAATCCTGATTTAATTTATAAGGTACACCAGCGGTTTTCAGAATGGTCGGCTCAGGTCGTAGATCATTTGAATGAAATGGATATCGACTTCCTTTGGGCAAATGACGACTTGGCTGGAAATCACGGGCCGTTTATGTCCCCTAAAGTATTTAGAGAATTAATGTTGCCAAACATGAAAATTGTCGCAGATAGAATTAAGAAACCTTGGATTTTTCATAGTGACGGAAATCTGTTCCCAATCATGGAAGACCTGCTCAGCTTGGGAATGACTGCAGTTCACCCAATTCAACCTTGTGCCATGGATATCGGGCGGATGAAAAAGGAATACGGTAAGCGAGTTTGTATCGTAGGAAATATTGATCTCGATTATACCCTGCCTTTAGGAACTGAGGAAGAAGTAGATGCCGAAGTGAAGAATAGAATTCAAACAGCCGGTCCGGGTGGAGGATATATTATCAGCAGTGCCAACAGCTTAACAGATTATTGCAAACTGGAAAATGTTCTGGCAATGTCAAAGGCGATTAAAAAATACGGAAAATATCCATTGGAGGGATGAGGAATGTCAAACATTTTTGAGGAATTACAAGCAGCTGTAATCAATGGTCAAACTGCAAAGGTTCAGGAATACACAAAGAGTGCTTTAGAGGCAGGAGAGACACCTCAGGCGATTTTGAATGAAGGCTTAATTCCTGCGATGAGCACCGTTGGCGAGAAGTTTCAAAAGGGTGAATTTTATATTTCTGAGATGATGATTAGTGCCAGGGCTATGTACGGTGGGCTAAATATCGTCAAGCCGCTGTTATCCAATCAGAACATTCAAAGTAAAGGCAAAGCAGTTGTAGGTACAGTTCAAGGGGACTTGCACGATATTGGCAAGAACCTGGTTTGTATGATGATGGAAGGAGGTGGATATGAAGTAATCGACCTGGGCGTTAATATTACCCCGGATCAATTTGTATCAGCAATCCAGCAGCACAAACCTGATTTTGTCTTGATGAGTGCGTTACTAACAACGACAATGACAGCTATGGAGAAAACCATTAATGCCATCAAGGACAACGGTTTAAGAGAATGTGTCTTAATCGCGGTTGGAGGTGCACCGGTAACCCAAAAGTTTGCAGATCAAATTGGCGCGGATTTCTTTGCTTCAGATGCAGGAGAGGCTGTGACAAAAGCAAATTCATTGCTCGAACAGCTAAATTAGTAATTGCTCCTTAGAGAAGCGAGACAGGTAGAGTTTATTGTTCAGGTAATGCCCTTTAGAAAAAATAGATCTGAGTAAAAACGAGTACTTGGGGATGATTGAAAGGGAGGAGTTTGTATGGCCATGCCCGCATTCGGAAAATCGTATGGCATTCCTCAGAGATTAGAGAGGCTACCATTAACCTCATATCAGAAAAAGATATTTTATATCATTGCTACAGCCTGGTTTTTTGACTCAATGGACTTGGGGATGTTGACGTTTGTACTGGGTTCAATTAAAGCAGATTTCCAGTTGACTAATGTGCAAGCAGGACTCTTGTCAAGTGCCAGTTTTTTGGGGATGTTTTTAGGGGCAGCTTCAGCAGGACTTTTTGCAGACAAATATGGTCGTAAGATAGTGTTTCAAACAAGTATGATCATGTGGGGTGCAGCCAGTATTCTATGTTCGTTTGCCCAAAGTGCGGAACAACTTGCCATTTTTAGAATTCTGCTTGGATTTGGGATGGGGATGGAGTTTCCGATTGGACAATCGTTGGTATCCGAGTTTATTCCGGCTAAAAACCGGGGTAGGTATATAGCCTTGCTTGAGGGATTTTGGCCAATTGGCTTTATTGGTGCCGGATTGTTATCATATTTTCTCTTACCAATTGGCGGCTGGCGTATGGTATTTTTAGCTGAAGGTATTCCAGCAATCTTTGTCTTGATAATTCGCCGTGCTGTGCCGGAATCACCAAGGTGGTTAGACGATGTTGGCAAGCATGAAGAAGCACATGTAGTTATGACTGAATTCGAAAACGGAGTCAAGAAGGCGTTAGGAACAGATCAACTGCCACCTGTTCCTGAGGTGAAGGTTGTGGCAAAAACTGCTAGAAAGTTTTCATTCTTTGAATTATGGGCGCCAGGTTACAAGAAGCGAACAGTGATGGTTTGGTCGGTATGGTTCTTCGCTTTACTAGGATACTATGGGTTAACTACCTGGTTGGGAGCATTTTTGCAGCAAGCCGGTTACTCTGTAACCAAATCAGTATTCTATACTCTTCTGATATCATTAGCCGGCGTCCCGGGTTTCTTTTCAGCAGCGTATTTTCTTGAAAAGATAGGAAGAAAACCTACGGCCATCATAGTACTTTTAGGCTCTGCAGTCTCTGCTTATTTCTACGGAACAGCAGCAAATCTGCAAATGTTGATTATCTTTGGATTATGTATGCAATTCTTCCTATTTGGCATGTGGTCAACATTGTATGCCTATACTCCTGAATTATATCCCACCAGAGCCAGGGCTACCGGTTCAGGCTTTGCTTCCTCGATCGGTAGATTAGGATCATTACTCGGGCCATATATTGTAGCAGTCATCTTGCCTACCGCCGGCAACTCTGGAGTTTTTGCTCTAGGTGCACTTTGTTTCGTGATTGCGGCACTTGCTATTGGTCTATGGGGAGAAGAAACTAAGGGTAAGGTGCTGGAAGAAATATCTGCTTAATCACAAGCCCGTTTCTTAAGCGAACCGGGGCGTTTACTTCGGAGTACCTATCATACTGGTGATGCATTTGGAACAATACCTCCTTCTTAAGGATCTTAAGGAAAGATGGTATTCTACCAAATGCTTTCTTTTTTTAGTTTTGTATTTGCTAAAGTGATTCTATTAGTAACCATCAGATTATTATTTGAATCACCTTAGCGAATCTGCTGATTACCAGTGATTAAAGGGAGTTTCTCTCATGGTTTGGTCGAAATACCTGATTCGAATTGAAATCAGTACAAGCCTATAACACTGAATATTTTAATAATTCTGATTGGAACGAAAATTGCATATGGTAGCAAGTAAGAAAGATTAGGAACATAGAGGGGGGACTGGGTTGAACTACCGGGAAAGTATATTGGCAACTTTACGTGGTGAAGGAACGGATTTTTTACCATATGTACCCAGATTGGATTTGTGGTACAAGTCTAACAAGACCAGGGGTACGTTACCCACTGAATATAAGAATGCTACCCTTTTCGAAATAGTTGATGACTTAGGTGTTGGATATCACAGCATTGTTCCTGACTTTTTAGATTTTGTAGATCCACTTGATGAGGTGGATAGGGCATTAGGGATTTATCGATTGAGAACTCTGCCATATCGTACTGTACTAAGGGGTATAAAAAGAAATATTTCGTATGAAGGAGATTATACCACAGTAGAATACCTGACACCTAAAGGAAATATTCGGACTAGGGTTTTGTATGACGATCATATGAAAAAAGCGGGTATTACGATTACTCACATCGTTGAACATGCAATTAAGAGTGTAAAAGATTACGAAGCAGCAGCTTATATATTTGAAAATGCCGAGATTCAGCCGACTTATGATAACTATCTCATTGCTAAGGAAGAAGTAGGGGATAGAGGAGTTGCGGTGGCTTTTGTTAGTCTGGCAGGGTCACCAATGCATCTGATTCAAAGGGAATTGATGGACTATAATCTCTTTTTCTATGAGCTTTATGATCATCCCGAAGAACTTAAGTGGCTGTCAGACAAGATCTCAATCTATTTCAAGCGGGTTTTTGAAGTAGTTGCCAAGAGTCCTGCTGATATCATACTGCTTGGAGCAAATTACGATGCCAAGATTACCTATCCGCCCTTTTTTAAAGAACACATTACTCCGAACTTAAAAGCTGGAGCTGATATCTTGCACAAGGAAGGCAAGTTCTTACTAACCCATACTGATGGGGAAAATAAAGGTCTGTTAGAACATTATGTGGATAGCGATATTGATATAGCTGATTCAATTTGCCCTGCGCCCATGACCGCTTTGACTTTGGCAGAAGTAAGAGAAGCCTTTGCAGGCAAGATAACTATTTGGGGTGGAGTTCCTTCGGTCAGTGTTTTGGAAAACACGATGAGTGACTCAGAGTTCGATGCCTATATGGAGGATTTACTAAACCAAGCGGGCACAGGGGATCACTTGATCTTGAGTATCGCAGATACAACACCTCCCGATGCAAAGTTTTCAAGGATAAAGAAAATATCCAAATTAGCTCAGCAATTCGGACGAATTAAACCGTAGAGAAGAAGTTGTACTTTCAAAAATAAAAGTTTACAGCTTAAAAAAGGAGGCTTTTTTGACGATGACTATGACCCCGCGTGAGCGAGTTTTAACTGCACTGAACAGAGGACAGCCGGACCAGGTGCCGTGGATGGAAAACGATATTGAAGAGGCTTTGCAAGTTCAGATTATGGGTAAAGAGGATTTTACTCCAGGGGAATTATGTGAAAAGTTGGGTTTAAGTGCTTTTGGCGCACATTACCCTATGGGGCATGTGGCTGATGGCCAGGGTCTTGTAACTAAAGAGAGCTATAAGGAAAGCTATTATTATCCCAATAAAGTTACCTTTGACTTTTTCCCGCCCTGGATTGCCCAAATGGGGAAAGACCCCCATACCGGACGCACCTACATCGAGAAGGGATTATTGGTTTCTGAAGAATCA